>JBFRWC010000165.1:0-8990 GCA_051439365.1 Leptolyngbyaceae cyanobacterium | reverse complement strand
CCAAAATACGCAAACTAAAATAGTTTTAGCTTAGAACTAGGGCTTATAGAATTAGGGCTTATAGAATTAGGTCTCATAGAATTAGGTCTCGATGAAACATGCCGAATCTTGATCAAACAGGAATCGTGTATCTACTGGGGGCTGGACCAGGAAGTTTGGCTTATCTTACGGTAGCAGCCCAGGAAATTTTGCACCAAGCCCAGGTACTCGTGTACGATGCATTAATTGATGAGCAATTGACCCAGCTAATTCCTCCGAATTGTGCCCAAATTAACGTGGGAAAGCGAGGAGGACAACCTAGCACACCCCAGGCAACCATTAATCAAATTTTGGTGGAACAGTGTCAGCAGGGCAAGCAAGTGGTGCGCCTCAAAAGTGGAGATCCGTTTGTCTTTGGGCGGTGTGTGGCGGAAATTGAGGCGTTGAAACAAGCGAACTGTGCCTTTGAGGTGGTTCCTGGTCTCTCCTCGGCCTTGGTTGCGCCCCTATTGGCCCGGATTCCGCTGACGGACCCGGTGCTGAGCCGTTCCTTCACGGTGCTGACCGCCCATGAACCAGATGGCTTGAACTGGTCTGCTCTGGCGCAGTTGGATACCCTAGTGATTCTGATGGGGACGCGGCATTTGGAGACGATTGTGGAACGGTTACAGCAGGGGGGGCGATCGCCTCGGACTCCCATTGCGATTATCCGCTGGGCCAGTCAGCCCCAGGAACAAATTTGGGTGGGCACCTTAGAGTCGATTGTGCAGCAAACCTCGCGGCAGCCCTTATCCCCTGCGGTGATGGTCGTTGGCGAAGTGATCAATTTGCGCCCTTACCTGCTTTGAGGCCCTGGCCAAACCATCCAGTGGCAGATAGAGGCGTAGGGTGTCGTCCCAAGCCGATCCACTAATAGGACAGACGCTATAGGATAATAAATCCGATGTTGCGCTAGAGGATAGTGAGTGGTGTCAAAAGAGACGGAGCAGCGATCGCTCCCCTTAGCCGGACAAACGATTCTGGTCACGCGGTCGGCAGGACAATCTGGGGCGTTTCGCGATCGCCTCCAAACTCAGGGGGCCGCTGTAGTAGAAATGCCTGCGCTGGAGATTGGTCCCCCATCCAGTTGGGCGGCTTTGGATGGGGCGATCGCCACCCTGCCCACGTTTGACTGGCTGATCCTCACCTCCGCCAACGGGGTCAATGCCGTTTTCGATCGGCTCCAACATCATGGCTCAGCCTCCCCTCTATTAGGGTCCATCAAGATTGCCGTGGTTGGTAAAAAAACAGCTCAGAGTTTACGCCAACGGGGCTATGAACCTGACTTTGTGCCGCCGAACTTTGTTGCAGATTCCTTAATCCGTCATTTCCCCGATGTGGATCAGTTGGCTCAAATGCGGCTGTTGTTTCCCCGAGTCGAAACTGGGGGACGGGAGGTTTTAGTCAAAGAATTAACAGCCCAAGGGGCAACGGTGGTAGAGGTACCCGCCTACCAGTCTCGCTGTCCAAGCACGATTGCGCCGGATGCGTTGGCGGCTTTACAAGCAAACACCATTGACGCGATCGCCTTTGCCAGTTCTAAAACCGTACGCTGCTTTTATCAATTGCTGTCGAACGCCAGCACCCCAGATCCTGCAACATCAGCCCCCTCGGAACAGCAGAGAACTCACCCCGATGGCCAACCATCATTTGACCTACAGTCGTTGTTGGATTCAGTCTGCATTGCCTCCATTGGGCCTCAGACGTCACTCACCTGCCAAGAACTGTTTGGCCGAGTGGATGTGGAGGCCACAGAATACACCCTGGAGGGATTGACTGATTCCTTAATTCAGCGAGTTCAGTCTTCACTTTAGTTCATACTCTAAATCGATCGCAATGACAAATCACAATTCCCTGATGAACCCTAACATTGAAGCCAACGTGGTTCCCCAAAGAATCATTGGACTGACTGGAGGAATTGGCATGGGGAAGTCCACAGTGTCTAATTATTTGGGACAACATCACCACTTTCCCGTTATTGATGCAGATATTTTGGCGCGGGAGGCAGTGGCGAAGGGATCACCGATTTTGGCGGCGATCGCCCAACGCTATGGTCAGATGGTGCTCCACTCCAATGGAGAGCTAGACCGGGCACGGTTGGCCAATATTATCTTTCCCAGCCTCTCAGAACGATTATGGATTGACCAACAAATTCATCCTTATGTGCGCCATCGGATTGAAGCAGCCCTCCAACAACCAGAGTATTTGGCCCACCCTGTTGTGGTTCTCGCCATCCCCCTGTTATTTGAAGCTCGAATGACCGACTTAGTCACAGAGACTTGGGTCATTTGGTGTGAGGCAGAGCAACAAATCGATCGCACCCTCCAGCGCTCGATCAAACTGAGCAAACAATCCGAGGGACTATTACAGTCCCTCAGTCGAGATCAAGTCATGGCCCGAATCCAAGCCCAGATGGATATTCAAAAAAAGATCCAACAAGCTGATGTTGTTTTAGATAATTCGGGTTCGCTAGAGTCTCTGTATCATGAGATTGAACAAGCGATTGGAGCCACTGTTCCAGCCCAACCATCATCGCTAGCTTGACCCTACTTTAGTACCGCCCGTTTGAGATCCACTCGATCCAGCGCCACTCCCGTTAGGTTAGCCCCCAGTAAATTAGCTCGGACAAAACTGGTGCCATCTACCTTGACATCACTTAGATCGGCTTCCCGTAAGTTTGCCCCTTTGAGACTGGTTCCCACCAGGGTGGCCTCAATCAAAATAGCACCTTGGAGGTTGGCAAAACTCAAATCAGCGTGGCTCAAATCTACCCCGACCAAATAGGCATCCGTCAAATCCACCTTGCTCAAGTTGGCATAGCTCAAATTGGCATCCACCAGGATCACTCGACGCAAATCGGCCTCTTGCAAATCAATGCCAACCAATTTCGCCCCACTTAGGTCTGCCTCTTGGAGTTCCGGGCGCTGAGAATGGCTTTGTCGCCAACGGTTCCAGGGTTCCACGCCAGAGTGCAATTGGTTGAGGTGATCTGAATTTGCCACGGTTTTGCCAAAATTGTAAAGACTATTGAAGGGAACAGAGAATGACCAACAAGAAGCAGCTTCGTCAGTGCCTCTTGGCTCAACGCCAAGCCATGTCAACGGTAACATGGCAACAAAAAAGTGACGCAATTTGCCGCTGTTTACAGCATTCACCCCAGGTTAGTGCTGCCAGGACGATTTTAGCCTATGTTAGCTTTCGGCAAGAGCCAGATCTGATGCCGTTACTGCGATCGCTCATCTTACAACCACAACCGACGCGATCGCCTGCCGAGCCATTACCCGCCGACCCACCATCTGCCGCTCCTCCCATTGTGGGCTTCCCTCGCTGTCAAGGAAAAGCGCTAATCTGGCACCAGTGGCACCCGACAGACCCCCAAGCCCTTCAACCCGGTGCTTACGGTATCCTGGAACCCGCTGAACATCTGCCCCTGCTTGATCCCACGACCTTGAGACCACAAGATGTGATTTTGGTGCCCGCAGTGGGGTGCGATCGCCACGGCTACCGTCTTGGCTATGGCGGCGGCTTTTACGATCACCTCCTCAGCACGTCCCCTTGGAATACTCTCACCACCATTGGGATTACCTTTGACTTCGCGCTCATGGATGGTCTGCCGACCGATCCTTGGGATCAGCCCCTTGCCGCCATTTGCACAGAATCTGGGATTTGGAACTGTGAATAGGGATCGTTCACTCCAGCAGTTACTCCGACAGTCGCCCATACCACGGACTCACTTCCACCACGCCAGTCGTTCGGAAGACCACTCGGAACTGCCCCACCGGACGTTCAGCATCGCCAACACTGGCAGGAGCGGCTTCTAATTGATTCAGGGGATTATCCACTGCGTCTTCAAACCCCTGATCATTGACCGCCGTAAAGCCGATCAAGGCTCCCGTTTCCGAGACCCCGACCCGATAAACCACATCCTGAGTGATGGCTTCTGGACCCTCCCAAGCTTGGGCAACGCGATTGCGCAATAATCGGGTCAGGTCGTTCAGTTGGTCCGGATCAGCGATGGGTTGGGCCGCCCTCAGAAGATCGTCTACCTCATCGGTGTCCGGCAAGTTAGCCAAGCGATCCGGGTCTCCATCGGCAAGATCAGGAATATCTACCTCCGGATCGTCACCTGTGTCTAGATCCCCATCCGTGTCGGGTTCGTTAACATCCGTCTCTAGGGTTTCGCCCTCTGCTGACGCAGGGTCCGACTCACTGGCAGTTTCGTCATTCGGTCCCTCTGGGGTCGGTTCGATGCCCGGTTCAGGACCACCAGGGCCAGCGCTACTGCTTGAAGAGTCTGGAACTTGCTCTTCAATCGGAGGCCGAGACTCCACAGCGGGGCGCTCCACAGGAGGTGGAATCAGGAAGATGGCAATTGAGGCCACCGCCAAGCTAGAGATCCCGATCATGGCAGGCAAGAGCTTGTCCGTGACAGGCTCCTGGGTGGCCACAAAGCGCTTGGGCACAGGGGTCAAATCCACACTCATTTGGGGCAAAGTTTGGCCATCTGCCACCAACTGATCCACCACTTCCACAAGATCAAATAACTGGGTGGTACTCAAATCGACTTGATACTTGCTGGGGTCCGTGTCCGTCCCCGCCTGGTTGACGATCAAGCGATGGCGATCGCTCCCTAGCTCTTGCATCTGCACCCGTGCCGTCGTCTTAGTGGATTCGGGGATGGGATGCTCAATCCCGCTCAACATTCCCTGAGCATAGCGGCTGACCGTATGCACCAAATTCGCCAGTAGTTCCTGCCCCCCAGTTAGGGGCTTTTCCTCCCCAGAGAAATGGCATTCCACATGGGTAATAATCGACAACATCGGACGAACAGTGGCTGGAGCCGTCGGATCAGCCGCATCTTCCCAGCCTTCAATTACCAATTTACAGTTAGCCAACGTGTATTGTCGTTGAATGGTCATGCAACTTCTCCATCAAATAGGCTACTCCATACCCGTTGGGGACCAGCCGTGCCAGTACAAAATAATAGCTTGCGGAGATAATCCACCGCCAATTGATTTAGCTTTTCATCAGTATCGTAAGCGAGGACTCCTGCCCGGTTGGGGTTCATTCGGGCACGAAAGTGAGTCCGAAAGCGGCTGAGATAGAAGGCCAGTCGAGGAAATTGCTTCAGGGGTAACTCTTGCTCTTGGTGCTGTTGGTGGGAACGGATTAACTGAAGTAAGACAACGGTTAAGCGCTTGGACAGATGGCAGGCAATGATCACTAGAGCTTTCGCTTCCAGCAGCGTGAGGGGACGGCGTTGACTGCTGCGCCGCAGGGGATTGGTACTCCGGAGTTGCCACAACACCACACGGGTTTGAATAATGTCTTGCAATTCTAATTCCTTGGTGGTGCGCAAAAATGCCTCAGAACCAGTGAGATCAATGGCTTCGATTGCGAGGAGCAGAAGATCGATCTGCAAGCGCACCCGCCGGGGACAAGATTTTTCGACAATGGCTGGATCGGGCAAGGTATTGAGAATAGCTGGGGTAGAAGACGACGATGGACTTGACACTTGCATAACTGTTATAACGCCATACTGAGCGATCGCAACATCAGAGAAACTGACACGACAAACACAATCTACCAGCGTATGGTACCCAAACCCGTATCATTACGCATCAACTTGCGACCATCCCACAACTGAGGGTGGCTCAAACTCCCGATTGCGAATACCGATTGAATCCTAGAACGCTTTCGGATCTGTCTGTATGATGAGCTTATTGTACCGTTGGGCGGGATAAGCTCAGTGGTGTGTGTTACCACTCCATGTGCTCTAAACAAGTGCTTTAAAGGCCCAGTGATTTCAAGCTTTAAGTGCTTCAAAGTCCTGGTAATTTTAAAGTCCTATTGCCTCACCCACCGAAGTTAACAATCCCGCCTACAATACTGACATCCGCTTGTTGGTTTGATTCACTTGTTGGTCTGGTTCACTTGTTGGTCTGGTTCACTTGTTGGTCTGAATTGCCTCTCTCTCACATCTTGACAACCGCTGATTGGATTTACCCATGACATCCACAACCGCTCACTCAACCCTTGATTATCGTTCCGCCAATGCTCTGCCCGACGTGTGGGCCGTTACTGCCGAGAAATTTGGCGATCGCATTACAGCCCTCCTCGATCCTCACGTTAAACCTGTGGTTAAGTTTACCTATGGCCAACTCTACAGCGAAATTTGTCGCTTTGCCGCTGGCTTGCAGGCGTTGGGCGTGAAAAAGGGCGATCGCGTGGCCCTCTTTTCCGAAAATAGCCCCTACTGGTTTATTGCCGATCAAGGCATCATGGCTGCTGGTGGGGTGGATGCGGTGCGAAGTTCGATCGCCGATCGGGATGAGTTGCTCTACATCCTGGACAACAGCAGCAGCACGGGCTTGGTGGTGGAGAACGTTAGCACGTTGAAGCGATTGCAGGAGGCGTTGCCGTCCCGTGATCTCAAATTTATTATTGTGCTGTCCGATGAAGAACCCCCTGCATACGAGGGATGCCCCGTTCTAACTTGGACGGCCTTTCAATCGCGAGCGGCTGAGCAGACCTTACAGCCCGTTGAGCAGACTCCTGATGATCTAGCCACCCTAATTTACACCTCCGGCACTAGTGGTCGGCCCAAGGGGGTGATGCTCACCCATGGTAATTTGTTGTTTCAAATTAATTCAGTGCCAGGAGTCGTCACCTTCCAACCTGGGGAACGGGTGTTGAGTTTGCTCCCCAGTTGGCACTCCTACGAGCGCAGCTTTGAATACGCAGTGTTGGCCCAGGGATGTAGCCAAGTGTATACCAGCATCCGCTACATCAAAAAGGATTTGAAGGCTCACAAGCCCCAGTACATGGTTGGGGTGCCTCGAATTTGGGAATCGATTTACGAAGGGGTGCAAAAACAACTGCGGGAACAGCCGGAAAAGAAGCAAAAGCTGGTGCAGTTTTTGCTAAGCCAGAGTGAGCGCTATGTCAAGGCTAAGCGCACCGCCAGTGGGATTAATCCCGATCACCTCAATCCATCTGGCCTGGATAAGATACTGGCCCGGTTGCTGGCACTGGTGTTAGCTCCCATTCATGCGGTGGGCGATCGCCTCGTCTACAAAACCATCCGTGAAGCCACCGGAGGCGAAGTCAAATACCTGGTCAGTGGTGGAGGTTCCTTTGCCAAACACTTGGACTTGTTCTACGAAATTATCGGTGTGGAAATCCTCCAGGGCTACGGTCTCACTGAAACCTCGCCCATCACTAGTGTGCGGCGACCCGAACGCAACTTCCGCAGCACCTCCGGCCCCGCCTTGCCGCAAACAGAAATTCGCATCGTTGACCTCGACACTGGAAAAACTCTTCCCCCCGGCCAAAAGGGACTGGTTCTAATTCGGGGACCGCAGGTCATGCAGGGGTATTACCAAAATCCTGAAGCCACCGCCAAGGCCATCGATCCTGATGGGTGGTTCAATAGCGGTGATTTGGGCTGGCTGACCCTCGAAGGGGACTTGACAATTAGCGGACGAGCCAAGGATACCATCGTCCTCAGCAATGGCGAAAATATTGAACCCCAGCCGTTGGAGGATGCCTGTGCCCGTAGTGCTTACGTGGACCAGATGATGGTCGTAGGCCAGGATCAGAAAGTGCTAGGGGCACTGATTGTCCCCAATGTAACTGCCCTCAGCCAGTGGGCTGCCAGTCGGCAATGGCGGTTGCAGCTTGCAGATGATTGCCAATTGGAGCGCCCGGAAGAGGAACCTGCTGGAGTGGAAACCTTTGAGGCGATCGCCCTCAACGATGGCCGTATTCACGACCTATTTCGCACCGAGCTGAATCGGGAAGTCAAAGATCGTCCCGGCTACCGCGCTGACGATCGCATCGGCCCCTTTGTGTTAATTGAGGAACCCTTTTCTGCCGAACGGGGCACCATGACCCAAACCCTCAAGATCAAGCGTCCCGTGGTCACGGAAAAGTACCAAGGCCAAATTACGGCTTTATTTGAGGGATAGAACATCCTTGCGTCAGCCCCCTAGTCTTGCGGTAGGATACCCAAACAGTTTACAACCCAAATGCGAAACCAAAGGGTTGTAAACTCGGAATATCACAAGCAAGGTAGGGGAAACGATGAACGTCGCGTTTATTGGCATGGGGACAATGGGTGCGCCGATGGCGCTGAATTTGCTCAAAGCAGGGCATGGGGTGACGGTGCATAATCGAACTCGCGATCGCGAAAGTCCCGTGGCCGAAGCTGGCGCAGTCCGGGCTGCCACTCCCCAAGCCGCCGCTGCGATGGCTGAGGTGATCATTACCTGTGTGAGTGATGGACCCGATGTGGAAGCGGTGATGTTGGGCAAGAATGGGGTGATTCACGGGGCCAAAGAAGGGGCGATCGCCATCGATATGTCCACCATTAGTCCCGCTACCACCCGCCACATTGCGGCCCAACTCGCCGAAAAGGGCGTTCATCTATTAGATGCACCTGTGTCTGGTGGCTCAGAAGGGGCCAAAAACGGCACACTGTCTATTATGGTTGGCGGCGAAGAAGCTGTCTTAGCGACGGTTCTGCCCGTGTTGCAAGCCATGGGGACGACGATTACCCATGTTGGCCCCATTGGGGCAGGGCAAATTACCAAAGCAATCAACCAGATCATTATCGCAGGCACCTACTGGGGCGTAGCCGAAGGGATGGCCATGGGATTGAAGGCTGGCTTAGACATGGAAAAAGTAGTGCAAGCCGTGGGTGGGGGCGCAGCTGGATCATGGGGGCTGACCCACCGCTCCAGCAATATGCTCAACAATGATTATCCCTTAGGCTTCCGCACTCGCTTTCACCACAAGGATTTGAACATTGCGTTGGAAGCCGCACGGGAGTTGGGAGTGCCCTTGCCCATTGCTGCCTACGTGGAGCAGGTGGAAACCGGGCTGATTGCCAGGGGATATGGGGATGAGGATTTATCCAATATGGCCCGTGTGGTGCGGGAGCAAGCTGGAATTGATTAGGCAGTGTTGGT
>JBFRWC010000164.1:0-7225 GCA_051439365.1 Leptolyngbyaceae cyanobacterium | reverse complement strand
CCGCCCCTCCACTTGTACTTTATTTTTTAGCCAGTCCCTAAAGAGTCAGAGTTCTGAACCTTGCACAGACAAAACTGCACAGACAAAACTGCACAGACAACATCATCTTGGTTTAATCGTGTACTATCCCTCAGACAACCTTCAATATCTTTTGATTAACAGTGCCATCGGAGCTGGTATTGCAGCCGATGCCATCATTGCCACAGTCAGCCGTTTCCGTCGCTTTGAAGAGGCAAAGGATGCATTGGCTTGGGCAGCGGCCATCGGTTTAACTCACACCCTCTTCCCCATGATTGGTCTCATCGGTCTATGGTACGCTGCAAGCTCATTTCCCTCGCTCAAAGCAGGCATTTACGGGGCTGGATTCATCGTGATGGTCTGGTTCATTACCGAGGTGATCCGGGAAGTCGCCGGATTTGAGTCGGAGGATGAAGAGGGAGATGATACCGAATCTGACTCCGATTTCTTCTATCGGTTTTTGGCCCAGCATTCCCGCTTTTGGGCAGCAGTGTGGGCGGTCTCTATTGATGCTTTGGTGACAGGTCCAGGCAAAACTGCCGCAACTGCCCAATGGACTCAGGCCCAGGTGTGGGGCAGCTTCCCGCTGGTAGGACTGGTCGTCTTTGGCCTCGTGATGCTCAGTGCTTGGCCAGCGTTAGCCCTCCGGCACCACTGGCAACAAAACCAGTTTGACAATCCCCGTGGACTCGCACAATTTACCACTATTGGATCTTGGATCGAACTCAGTATTTTCCTTTATTTTGCCTACCTAGCGGTATCCGAAATGGTCGTAGCGTTGGGAGTTCAACCCGTAGTCAGTGAGTTTCTGATTGCTGGTGGGTTCAGTTCCATCACCACCCTAATCTTAGTGGCGACCTTGTGGCAGCGGGTCTGGGGCCATCAGTTGCACGAAGCTAAAGAGCTATTGTCTCGTTAGAGACTTGTGTCTTAGGCTCAGCCCTCGTTCAACACCATCAAACTCCATACCTCCATCACTCTGAGACATACAGGGTCGTGAAAGCACTGCAGTCAAACCCCTAAGAGTATTTGGAGATCCATTATCATGAGTTCCACTGATTTTGTATTGTTGCAAGACCTGTCTGGATCATTTGCTGATGACTTGCCCGTATTACAGTCTTTGGCTGAACCCTTGGTCGAGACTCTGTTACGCGAAGATAAAACAGCCAAGGTCGCGGTTGCCTCATTTATTGACAAACCCCAGAGTCCTTTTGGTGCAATAGGAGATTTTGTTTACCGCACCAACCAGGTCTTAACGAATTCCAGTGAGGAAGTTCTATCTACACTCAATGCTTTGACCACCTCCAGTGGTGCTGATATTCCCGAAGCTCAGCTTGAAGCCTTACTCCAAGCCGCACTTCGAGGAGATGAACTCGGCTACCGGAATCACTCAACCCGTTACATCCTATTATCCACCGATGCCCCATTCCACAAAGCAGGTGATGGTCTCTTGGGCCTGCCACCCATTACTCAGCCCAATAATGGGGATGCCATTGTGGATGCGGATGAAGACTATCCCTCCTTCGACCAGTTGAGAACGGTGCTAGAAGAGAACAACGTGATTCCCATCTTTGCCGTTACCCCTGCTGTCCTCGGTGACTATAACAATCTCGTCAGTATCTTGGGGCGGGGAGCTGTTGTCAATCTCACTGAAAACAGCGCAAATTTGACCGATGCCACCCGTTTAGGTTTTGCCGTCGTCCGCAATGAGGTAACAATTCGAGGAAGTATCTCCATTGATATTCTGGTGGGAACCAGAGGTGCAGATGGTATTTTTGGCGATTTGGGAGACGATAGATTGTTCGGACGAGGCCGAGATGATCTGCTGGATGGGGGGGCAGGTGATGATGTCCTCCGGGGTCAAGCTGGAGATGACACCGTTCGAGGCGGTACGGGTCGCGATCGCCTGATTGGGGGCGGTGGTGACGACGACCTTGATGGTGGTCTCGATAACGATCGCATCCGGGGTGGTGCCGGTGACGATGTTTGCATCGGGGATGATGGCAATGATCGGATGAATGGTGGGAACGGTGACGATCGGATGTTGGGCGGCAATGGGCGCGATCGCATCCGGGGCGAAAATGGGGACGACCGCATCACTGGAGGGAATAGCCGGGATATTTTGCGGGGTGGCGCAGGTGAAGACACCCTCTTGGGCGGCAATGGCCGTGATCTGCTCATCGGCGACGACGACAACGATATCTTGAGGGCTGGTCGGGGGCGCGACGTGCTAGTCGGCGTTGCGGTGCGATCGGAGACCCCTGGAATGGGGGAGATCGACACATTGCTATCCGGGTCCGGCAACGATCTATATGTCTTGGGTAATCGGCGCGGGGTCTTTTACGATGACGGCATTCCGGGTGACCCCATCGCCGACGAGATGGCCGATGGCACGATGGATACTGACAGTGACGAGAGTAGTGATAACAGCGATGACAGTAATAATACTGGGAATTCTGTCATCACTGACGCCAGTCGAGGATTGGACGACTATGCCTTAATTGGTGATTTTAGCCCCACCCAAGACACCATTCAGATCTTTGGTGAGGCGGCTGACTATATTCTCGAAGAAATGACCCTTGACCTCAGTGAGGGGGTTGGGATTTTCTGGACGGGTGATGGTGGGTCAGGAGAATTGATTGGGTTGGTGGAAGATGAGGCGATCGCTAATCTATCCCTCGAAAATTCAGGTCAATTCCAATATGTTGGTTAGCACGCCTAAACGACTGTCATCCCTGAGCTAGTACTGACCTGACAATGAGGGGTACCTTCATGAAGCAAAAGTACCCCTCTTGAAAGATTGAAAACAACCAACGTTACACCTTAATTGTAAATTGCTATCAGGTGGCCAGAGACCGCCTTAATTTGCTTGAGAATCACAGTCATCATCCGCCCTCAGCCGAGTACTACCCAACAGGGAATCGATTAAGATACAACGCTCCATGCCAGAGCTGGACAACACAATTCGGATTGGCCACTCGTCTGGAACCGAATCTTCACTAATGGCACCATGCTGATCAAACTGAATATCTAGCAATCCATCGTCATCAATGTCCCCAATAGGATTGTCACTATAATCGGAGACAGTCAGAGTCACCATGTTAGGCTTAAGATTGCCATCGCCCAATTCAATTCCTTGAACTTCAGGAATATAACCAGAGGAGTCAAACTCTAGTAAACTTGGACGACGGGTTCGTTTGGCCTGGGATTGGGTACTACGCATCGCTTGTAGCACTTCATCACGGGCAGAGCTAAGGCGTTGTCGGTTTACCAACGTTAACCAACCAGGAGCGGCGATCGCGGATAGGATACCAATAATAGCAAGCACCACAATGACTTCTAAGATCGAAAACCCCGCAGCGGTCGCTCCTGTTTTTTTCAGGGCATTACTCTCACCCTCATCAGGTAGGTTCATCTGAGAGGGTGATCTCAACATTGATCGACTGGGCCAATGTCCAGCCAAGACGAATCGGGACAAAAGTGAGTCAGTCATGATAGTGGTGTCTCTCAGTGACGAAAGGAATAGTGACGAACGTGATTTAGCGGCAGACGGGATTCAGCATTGGATGTGGTTGAGAGCAACGATTGAGTACATACGCTCTATTACTCTGCCGTGGTTTTATTTAGTACCGGACGATTCAGGACATGAGTTTCAATCATTGGCAAAAAGGCACTGTCACCACCAATCGCCGGACGACCAGCCGCATTCCCTCGGAGCGATAAAATGACATCCCGGTTATTATCCGTGGCATCATTAGCACTCACACAACCATAAAAACCGGTCAAAGAGGCTTCGGGAGCACTATAGTTATACCCCGTTGGACAAGAGACACTACCCCGCGCCAGATTATCCACAAAGTCTACTAAAACATCACTGTTGCCTGTGGGAAGATCGCCTTGTTTGTTGACCAGTTCTGTATCTCCCGTTCCCTGGAAGTAGGGCCAGCTTCTAAACTCGTTGCCATAGGAGCTGGGATCAACATAGCCTGGGGTTTCACTGTAGGAATTCGTTTCCACAGTGTACTTGTTAAGTTCATATCGGGTAATCCGGGACTTTCCCTCCCAGATATTGGTATCACCCGTGTTCGTCGCATAGACCACCAAGGCATAGGCATGACCTGCAATGCAGGGAGTCCCTGCAATGTCATCGCCATCTCCACACGCTTCCCGAATATCCCTTTGTAAAGGTTCTTGCTTCCAAAAGGCTAAGATGGGCGTAACATCGTCCGTGTTGAAGGACTCTGGTAAATGATTGAGCAAGCCAGGGCAGTAGGTGATATCCGTCACTGTACCAACGGCACTATCCGACAGACAGTTCTCATCGTAAACGTACACAGCTTCCCGTAGTTCGGCGCTGATGTAGTCCATCGCTAATTGCATTTCTTGCTGGGTTTGGTTGCGAGAAGCCTCCCGCTGGTCTGCTGTTAGTAATTCCACAACCATGAACATCAGGCCAGAAATAATCCCCCCAGCAATGAGCACCACAATTAAAAGCTCAATCAGGGTGAAGCCCTTTTCAGATTCTGACTGGGAATCCGACTTAGCAGAAAATCCTAGGGTTTTGAGTAGTAATTCCATCATGGTTGTAGATCCTTTAGTGTGTAGGTATGTTTTGGGGAGTATCAAAGCAGTGGATTTCAATCACGGGCGCTATGCCACCAAAGTTATGCCGATAGAGTTACGCTGACGACGGTGCCTTAACGACAATCACCATTATCGTCACCGTTGTCATCAGCACTATTGAGACCGTGATAGCCGCATAGCGCTGCATCCGTGTCACTTTGGTTCACGCGGGTCGTCAGAACCGCAAGGGGCTTTTGCCAGTAACTGCCTTCACCAGAGGTAAAGGTAAGACTGGCCTCCTCCACCTCTAGACTGCCGAAATGACTTTCGGCTCTAGCAGAGTAAACCCGCACCATCATTTGAAAATCTCGGGCATTGGTATTAACTCTCTGGGCTTCTAGGGGGTAGCGGAAGGTTTGAATCAGGAAGTCGGGTTCACAGTCTCCATTGACATCAACTGGCAAGGCTTGGAGCAAGGAAGGCACATGGGCCGCATCCGTAATATCGTAGGTGTTGCAGGTGGCGGGCGATCGCAACTGTCCCGTTGGACTGTTCGGTGCCTCTTGCTCTGCCAAATTGGCTTTCGTCGAAATCTCAGGGAGTAGATTCACATCGCCCTCGCCTCGCACCACCATTGCCCGGACCCGATCCACCTCTCCTTGAGCCAGTTGCAAGGCTTGTTCGGCCCGACGGTTTTGGACGCGGGTCGCAGCAGCCATGACGAGAGGTGGCCCAATCATGGCTCCAGTCAGAGCAATGACGGCGATCGCCACCACACATTCCAACAAGGTTAACCCCGCTTCTCCAGTCGCAGTTGGAGGGGTCCGCTGCCGAGCATGATGCAGATGATAACCAGGTTGAAGCAGACAAGATAAAGCAGTGTTTAGTAGTGAAAGTTTCATGGCTTTTTACCAAGCGATTCAAAGGACGATCAACAGATAAGAAAACTAGTTAAAAACTGGACAGCAGTGAAATCGGAATAGTTGGCGAGGGCAGGCATAACCCGCCCTGCACCAGTCATGCAAACGTTACGAGTCACAGGAATCAGGATCACCATCTGCAATCGAGCGTTGATAGCCTTTACAGAGGTTGATGATGTACGGATCATCCGCAGGAGGTTCGCTGTAAAACTCACTCCGAGTTGGTTCTGCCCCTGAGGTAAAGCGTCGAGCCATCGGGCCAGCGACCCCTTTTTGCAACCCGACATCGTATCCCCACAATCGTTTGGGAGCCCAGTAATAGGCATTGCGTTCATTTCCTTTATCCGCAAGAGTACCTGGTTCCCAAGCATCTTGGTCATAGGGGGCGGTAGACGTATGGCTGAAGCTCAGTTGGATCAACGACCCGGCAATCATGAGCTTCTTGTCCCTCCAGCGTTCAATCAAACGAGGGAAGTTGTGCAACCCACCATAGGATTGCCCTAGGCGAGAGGGGACAGTACCACTGACAATAATCGCGTTCACTGTCGTATCTGTGGCCAACCCTGGCTGAACACTAGCCCTTAGTCGCTCGCCCCTCTTTGAGGCATCAGTTTGCAAGTATTTGCCGTCGTACGGTGTTCCTGTTTGGGGGCGTCGGGGATTGGCTTGGCGTGTTAAGGCGTAGGGAGAGTTGGTGTCATAGGGATTCTCATGATGCCAATACTCTATCAACCCAGAGTAGTAGGAAGCACTCTTACTCAACTCATGCGATTTCAGGGCTAAGAGTGGCAATAGACCATTGGAATAAGAAGTCTCGGGTTTATTGCTGCCCGTATCATTACACCCATACAACGTCCTCCAGGGCTTAGACACACTAGTCACGGATGAACCATCAAACTCCTGAATTTCGCGCTTGTCTTCTTTGTCTTTAACTTGAATCCCGTCTGATTTTTTGGAAGCTGCATGAAAGAAGTCAAACATACTACCATCACAGAAGTTGGAGGAAAGAATGGTAATGGCATCAGCCAGCACCTCAGAGGGTCGCCATTCATCCCCCCCAGCAGTCAGCGAAGCAAATCGTCCGTCCCGATCGTGGCGATCGTAAAATTTGCCAAAGTCTACATTCCGCTTCAACTCTTTCCCACCGGGCTTATAGTATATGAGTTCGTCAGCAAATTCTTCTAGGAAGGTGCCGTCTGAACTTTGATGCAGGTTGAAATCACCTTTGGTGTAAGCCGCATTGTCAGTAATCAGGGATAGTCCTCGGCCTTCATCACCAGGACGTTGCAGCTTCTCCCCATTGAACAGGCGAAATCCATTGGGGCGACGATCGGGATCAGGTGCATAATCGACGGGTTTAGGACTAATCGAGTTATCCTCTGACAGTGGCGGATCTTTGGAGGCCCTGGCATCTTCGTTAAAGCTGGACATGTGGCAATCACTGGGACCATCAGCATAATCAGCATCCGTGTCGCAGTCCGTCCACCTAATACTGGAAGTACGAGTCGGACGGGTAATCGAATCTTCACGAGCCGCATCTTCGCGGAAGGCGTAGACGATACCCGAATTGGGTAACCATTGATCACTGTTGAGATCCTTGCTGGCGTTGCGCAACATATCCAGATCTAAATCCATCGTGCGGACACTCATGAATTCCCGACTGTTGTAGAAACCAGCTTCCTTGAAGGCGACTTGCATTTGTCGAGTTCGATGGGACGAGTCCA
>JBFRWC010000163.1:0-6915 GCA_051439365.1 Leptolyngbyaceae cyanobacterium | reverse complement strand
ATTACGGCCTCTGGCCAGATTACCCTCTCTGGCACCAGCGAAAACCGAGGCGGATTGCTGATGGAATCTCGCCAGGGTGCAGTAGATGGAGAACTGATTGTCCGGGCGAATGAGCTGGTGGTGGAAGATGGGGCGGATATTTCGGTGTCCACCAACACTGGGAGCGCAGGTGACGTGACGATCACGGTTGCCGATTCGGTTCGTTTAACTGGGGATGGCACCGAATTGGCCGCTCAAGCACGGCGTTCAGGAGGAACGGCTGGCAATATTACGCTGATCACCCGGCAGGTGACGGTGGAGGATGGGGCCTCAATTCTCGCCTCGAATCAAGATGCGGCCAATGGGGGTTCGATTACGTTGAATGGCTTAGAAAGCCTAGAAGTGAAGCGGGGGCGGATCTCAGCCGAAACCGAAACCGGGGTTGCGGGGAATTTATCGATCAACGCCACTGATTCAGTCCAGTTAACCAATGGAAGTGTATTGTCTGTTGAAACTGGAGCCTCTGAGAATTCCGTTCGTCGGACGCTAGGTCGTCAAAGTAGAAACATTGCTAGAACAACCCGCCCATTCATTCCTACAGCCGGGAACCTCGATATCGATACAAACCGTTTGGTTGTAGAAGGTGGTTCCAGTATCCTCGTCAGCAGTCCCAATGGCCAAGCGGGAAACATTACCATCAATGGTCGCTACGTGGAATTAGACAATGGCAATATTCGAGCTACCACCAGCGTCAACGCTTTAGCTGGAGACGAATCTGCCAATATTACGATTCGGGGTTTAAATAGTGGGTTAGGAGAAAATTTAGACTTACTCTTGCTTGATAATAATAGCTTAGTCTCTGCTGAAGCTCTGGCTGGAGCCAACGGTGGCAATATTACCCTGGATGCGACTGGTGGCTTTATCATTGCTGCCTTGAATTCCAATAGCGATTTGATTGCCAATGCTATTGGTGGAAATGGGGGCCGGATTGAAATTAGTGCTCTGCAACTGTTTGGCTTTGAAATTAATCCGGGTGAATTTGAGGCTCTGCGCGCCAATCAAACGAGCGATATCAGTGTCAGTTCTACCCTAGGAACGGATGGGGTGATTTCGGTTGATTCTCTGGGGATTGACCCGGTACAGGCCGCAGCAGAATTGGCCACCAACACGACCCCTCCACCCTTGAGTCAGGGATGCCAAGCGGGAGGCGACCAGGGAGAATTTACCAACACAGGCCGAGGTGGACTTCATGCCAATCCTCTGGAACCCATTAGTCATGGGTCCAGGTGGGAAGATATTCAATCCTCACACCAAGTCACGGCAAGTTCTCCCCCCTCTAGTCCCAATCAATCGAATGAACCGAACCCAATGGCCAAAATCGAAACATGGTCCATCAATGATGACGGCGACATTATCCTTACTAACGATCCCACTGAATATACATCCACTTTAAATTGCCAGCCCCAGGACAATTAAATGCGTCCATCAAACCGATCCGGAACCCTTAATCCCTCCTCTCCCTGACAAGCGGCAAGCCCATGAATCCATTCCCTCCCAACCACTTTTACTCCCGCATCGTAACTCTTTGCCTTTGGTTTTTCCTGGGATTACTGCTTGCGGGCAGTAATGCTCACCTTACCGCCCATGCCACTGCATCCGCACCTGTCCCTCCTACAACGGTCTCCCCTACAACCGCTGACACCGCTCAATTAGAAGATAGCCCTACATCTCTCCTACAAGCTGGAATTACGGCCTTTCAAGCTCAACAGTACAGTGATGCGATCGCCACTTGGGAACAGGCCCTCTCCCATTACTCAGGAACATCCGACAACCCAGAACAAGTACTGTTGCTGAGTAATTTGTCTTTGGCCCATCAACACCTGGGGGAACTGGCTCAGGCCGAAATCTATGTGATGGAAGCGCTTACCTTGTTTGAACAGCAAGAACGGCAAGGGAGCGATCGCCAGTTAGCCTGGGAATATTATGCGAAAGCCCTCAACACTGAAGGGTGGCTACGGTGGCGGCAAGGTGATCTCGATCAAGCTCTCGATGCATGGCAACAAAGTACCATCGCTTACAATCGCGCTGATTATCAACCGGGGATTGTGGGGAGCCTATTGAATCAAGCCGAAGTACTACAAACGTTGGGCTTAAGCCGGGACGCTGAAGAAACCTTGCTCAAAACCCAAGCGCTCTTGGCGGAGGAGTCTGATCCACAGTTGCAAGCATTAGGCGCGCTCTCCCTTGGGATCACCTACCGCAAATTAGGCAAGTTAGAGGAGGCGATCGCCACCTTAACGAACGGTCTCAAGCAGCTAGACCAGCCTCTTGCCCAAACGGATCAGGCCAGTCGTCCATCCACTCGTCCATCCACTCGTCCATCATCAACACAAGCACTCCTCTTGCTTGAACTCGGCAATACCGAACGTGCCCGTTGGAGTCAAGCCGCTGCCACGGGCCTAGCCATTGCCCCCCAGCATCGAGATGATGCCTTTAATTGTTATCACCAAGTCGCAACCACAGCCCCATCCTCTTTAGTGCAACTCCAGGCGCAAGCCAACGAACTAAGTTTGTATGTTGATGCATGGCAACAAGAGGATAGGGCCGTTGATTTCACCAGTGATATAGCTGTGGGAACGTGTCCTCTCATATCACCGAGAGCAGAGGTAGAACCGTTCACTTGGGTGAATCAGCAATGGCAGCAGATCCAAACGGGGCTAAACTATCTTCCCCCCAGCCGGATAGCGATCGAACTTCAGCTCAATGTGGTGCATAGTCTCACCCAGCTTCGGGGGCAGATCTCTGAGGACGAACGGTTGCGACCGACGTGGTTAGAGATGGTGAATGTGTTGGCGATCGCCGTTGACCGGGCCACCGACCTCAACGATAGTCGCACAGCATCCTATGCTATGGGGCAATTGGCTCATATTTACGAACAAAACGAGCAGTGGGCCGATGCTCAATTCTTGACCAGAAGATCGATTAGTCTAATTGAAAATCAAGACATCCACGCAGAAGATATTCTCTATCGTTGGGAATGGCAACTAGGTCGGATTTTAGCCCAGCAAGGAAAACAAGAAGAGGCGATCGCGGCCTATGATGCTGCGTATCAAACCTTAAAAGCCATTAGAGGCAACCTGATTGGTATTAATGCCGATGTCCAGTTTTCTTTCCGAGATAATGTTAAGCCTGTTTATCGAGAACTGGCTGACTTACTATTGCAAACTGATCCAGAGGATTCGGAGACTTATCAAGTCAATCTGAGACGAGCAACAGATGTGATTGATGACTTACAACTTGTTGAGCTAGAAAACTTTCTGGGTTGTAATTTATCCTCTCGATTACAACTGAGTGAGAAAACTGTTGATCCAACCGCAGCGATTCTTTACCCGATTATTTTACCCGATCGCATTGAAGTTATACTCAAGCTACCCAATACAGAGAAGTTGTATAAATATACTCAAGTTGTCCCAGCTATTGAGGTAGAAAGGACGCTAGCAAATCTACGAAGTGAGTTAAGTAAGCCCTACTCTTCCGCTACAGGCAAGAGACTAAGCCAACAGGTTTATCATTGGCTAATTAAGTCCTTAAAACCGGATTTAGAAGCTGCTCAAATTAAAACTCTCGTTTTCGTTCTAGATGGATCATTACGTTCGATCCCCATGGCTGCTCTCTATCATGAAGAGAGGCAAGGGAGCGAAACACAAAAAATGTACCTGGTTGAAGAATATGCTCTAGCGTTAACGCCCGGTCTGGAACTGATTGAACCCCAGCCATTACGGCAAATTGACCTGGATATCCTTGCCTTTGGCTTATCAGACATGCGTAGTGAGTTCCCAGCTCATGATGGGTTTTCCTCGTTGCCCTATGTCGAAAATGAATTAGATCAAATTCAGAGCTATGTCTCTACCACATCATTCCTGAATCACGATTTCACGACTTCAACTCTGGACGAAAAGATTCAAGCATTGGCATTTCCTATCCTTCATTTAGCAACCCATGGCCAATTTAGCTCCGACCCAGCGGAAACCTATATTCTTGCTTGGGATGAGCGGATTGGAGTAAATCAGTTTAGTGCGATTTTGCGACAACGGGAACAACAGGAGCAAGAACCCATTGAACTATTGGTATTGAGTGCCTGTCAAACCGCCATCGGAGACGAACGGGCCACTCTTGGGTTAGCAGGTATCGCAGTGCAATCGGGGGTTCGTAGCACGATTGCCTCCCTTTGGTCAGTGGATGACCAAGCCACAGCAGATATTATGCGGGTATTTTATCAAGAGCTATCTGGGACAGACACTATGTTGACCAAGGCAGAAGCGTTGCAGCGGTCACAGGTTCAACTCTTAGAAGAAAATATCCCTCCACGTTTCTGGGCACCATACATTTTGATTGGGAACTGGCTCTAGCAGATATAATGCTCTTTCTTAGCGATCGTGCATAGGTGATTTTTGGCCATGACTAGGTAGGCATGACAGGGAACAAAGGCTACGACCAAACAGTAGCCATCCCTTAAACATTCATGAATAAGGAGTCTTAGCAATGGCATTTATTCCAGGAACCCCCGGTAACGATACTCTGATCGGAGTTATCGACGCTATGACTGATCTGCCTGATATCTTTGAAGGTAAGGAGGGTAACGATGTCATCAATGCTCTCGGAACGAATGATGTTCTCTATGGTAATGAGGGCAACGACCTGCTGAATGGTGGTGGTGGGGATGACCTTCTTTTCGGGGATGAGGGCAACGACTTGCTAAATGGTAATGAGGGTAACGACCTGCTTAACGGTGGTGATGGAAACGATACTCTTAATGGCGGTGACGGAGAAGATATCCTTAATGGTGGTAGCGCAGACGATTCTTTGGCAGGAGGCAACGGGGACGATGTTCTCTTGGGTGGCATAGGAGATGACCTCTTGATTGGAGCCACCGGAGAAGATACTCTAATCGGTGGAGTAGGGAATGATGACCTGCGTGGGGGAGCTGATAGCGATATTCTCATGGGTGGCTCTGGCGACGACATTCTTAGAGGAATGGCTGGTGACAATACCCTCTTCGGGGGAGCAGGGGATGATCTTCTCCTCGGTGGTATTAATAATGATATTCTCAGAGGAGGCGAGGGGAGCGATATTCTCAGCAGTGGAGGTGGCGATGATTTCCTGATGGGGAATGAGGGCACAGATATTTTCAATAGTGGTTTTGGAAATGATAGGGCCATGGGCGGAGCGGGTGATGATATCCTCAGAGGCGATGAGGGTGAGGATAAGCTTAACGGTGGCACTGGTGATGATCTGCTTGAAGGAGGTGCCAACCGCGATCGCCTGCGGGGTGGAGATGGAATGGACACGTTTGTTTATTCCGATGTTTCCGAGAGTGCTCCAGGGGTTGCAAACAGGGATAGGATTATTGATTTCTTATCGGGAACGGATGTCCTCGATTTCTCGGCGATTGATGCTGACCTATTTGTTTTTGGCAACAATTCTTTCGATTGTATTGGAACGCAGGCCTTTGATGGCAATGGTGGGGAAGTCCGCTACGTGACCAATGGCACTGACACTATTGTGCAGGTGGATATGGCAGGTTTGGGAACTGATGGGACTCCTGATATGGCAATTCAGCTTAACGGGGTCACTAGTCTGGATTGTCTGACTGACTTTGTGTTGTAGGTCTGATGGTCTGACAGTGACACCGTAATTTGGTGCGTTACGCTTCGCTAACAGCACCCTACGCAATTCTACGTAATCCCTTGCGGTGTGTGGAGTAGGATGTGTTAGGCGATTGCCGTAACGCATCTCTCTAATCTATTTTAGCTGTGTGGCGCGATTACTTCGAGGCAATCGATTTCAGGAGTGCCAGAAACCGGGGTTCTTGCACTAGGCTACTAAGCCTTCAGGGTATTGCTGGGAAGAACCCCGGTTTCTCAAACTGCTAATCGAACAGAGGATTACACTTTGATAAACTGACTGAAAACTATCAGCATCCCAAAATATTGTTGGGTAAACCGGAATCATTGAAATCGCGGTTGTTTCACTGTAAAGCATCCATTGCCAATCAAGTCCCCCACTGGAGGTGTTCCCATGAATCGATCGGTCAAGTTTTTGAGTATGGTGGCAACCTGATTGACTGACAAAACTGCCTAAAACCTTGTCCCTGCCTTGGGTCAGGTCTCCTGACCCCTACATCGTCCCAATCCCTTGTAGGGGCGCGGTTTCCGCGCCCAAGTTTCTCTTATTCAACTTAATCTAGCCAGCGATAGAATTGCGAGGTGTCAATGATGAATCAATTTTGGGCAATTTCTAGCCATCCAACCAATTGCTTTAAGCCTCAAAGATGGTATCGAGCCACTGTGGTGTTGCCTTGGATCAGTGCGATCGCCCTCAGCAGCTCTATTGCTCTAGTATCCCTTGAATCTGTGGCTTCCAGACCTGCTATTGCTCAAACGATCGCCTCTGCCCAGGAAGACGAAATACGTCGTTTACAATCAGAAGCATTTAACTACAGTGATGCTGGTAATCTTGAAGCCGCAGTGGATTCCTTGGAAGCTGCATTAGACATCTCCCAAGCTTCGGGCGATCGCCTCAATACGCTGGAAACTGCGACTCGGTTGGGCGAACTTTATTACCAGTTAGAAGATTGGGACAGGATGCAGGAAGCCGTTCAGTTGGCTGTCCAGATGGTAGAGTTCCTAGCTCCTGAGGCTACACCAGGGTCAGTCCTTGAAGCACAGATACACAGGACATTTTTTGGAATTGACTTTATTGCCTTTCAATTAAAACGCGATGGAGAAGTCCAAGAGGCGATCGCTTATTATCAATATGCTTTAACCATAGCCCGCAGTATTGGGGACTTAGAACAAGAAATTCAATCATTACAAGGAATAGCGTCCGCTTATGCATCAATTTCAGACTATGATCAAGCCCTAAACTATGCAAATC
>JBFRWC010000162.1:0-20831 GCA_051439365.1 Leptolyngbyaceae cyanobacterium | reverse complement strand
TTTACCCCCCTTAGTCCCCCCTTGCAAAGGGGGGAAACTCCGGTCCTCCCCCTTTGCAAGGGGGAGTTAGAGGGGGTGGTTCGACTTGTGTGAACACGGTAGCCCTCATCGCCCCAACTATCATCGCCCCAACTATAGCAAGAGTGGGGCGGACGATGGACAGATTGCTCAGTGGTTCTGGTCCGATACGCGGAAACCGATATCCCGCCGACAGTAAGCCTCCTCGAAGCTGATTTGATCCACTGCGGCATAAGCGTTGGCGATCGCCTCCCCAAAAGTATCCCCTAGGGCTGTTACGCCCAAGACTCGCCCTCCGTTAGTCACGATCCCCTGCTTACCCAACCGGGTTCCCGCATGAAACACCATCGCCCCTGTGGCCTCAGCCGCGTCAATGCCCGTGATGGGAAACCCTTTTTTGTAGCTATCAGGATAGCCCCCAGAGGCGAGGACCACACAAGCCGCTGCCCCTTCTTTCCACTCGATCGGGGGATGATCAGCCAGCTTTTGTTGCACACAAGCCAGCATTAACGAATCTAACGGAGTCGCCAGTATGGGCAAAACCACCTGGGTTTCTGGATCACCAAAGCGACAGTTAAACTCAATCACTTTCGGCACCCCCTCTGGAGTAATCATCAGTCCCGCATAGAGAACCCCACAGTAGTCAATCCCTCGGTTACGGAGGGTGGCGATCGCTCGGTCTAGCACCTCCGTTTGAATTTGGTCTCACATTGCCTCAGAGACCACAGGAGTGGGCGCATAGGCCCCCATGCCCCCCGTATTTGCCCCCGTATCTCCTTCCCCAATTTGTTTATGGTCTTGGGCCGGGATGAGGGGTCGGATCGTCTTGCCATCGGTAATTGCCAACACAGAGGCTTCCTGCCCTTGCAAAAACTCCTCAACGACCACACAGTTTCCTGCCGCACCAAATCGGCCCCCAAAGGTATCGTTAATGGCTTGGTGAGCCTCTTCCACCGTTTGCGCCACCGTGACCCCTTTGCCTGCCGCCAACCCATCCGCCTTAATCACGATCGGTGCCCCTTGCTGAGACACATAGGCATTGGCCTCGTCAGCCGTGGTAAACACCTCAGACTTAGCCGTAGGAATCCCTGCCTCTCGCATCAGCTCTTTGGCCCATGCCTTACTGGATTCAATTTGGGCACCGACCTGACGAGGACCAAACACCTGAAAGCCCCGGTCTAGGAAATAATCCGCAAACCCCTCTGCCAAAGGTACTTCTGGCCCCACCACCATCAAACCAACATTATTGACCGTCGCAAATCGTTCAATCCCGTCAAAGTCAGTCATATTCATGGCCAAGTTCTGGCATTTTGCCAGGTTTGCGGTCCCTCCATTTCCAGGAACACAGGTAATGGACTGAACCTTCGATGATTGGGCCAGACACCATGCTAGGGTATGTTCCCGCCCACCGTTACCAATGACTAATACTTTCACTACGCCACCTAAAGAGTTGAGTCGATCCCGCTAGTTGGATGCGAGTAATTGCTAATCAATAGTAGCCTAGTGTCACCTCATTCCAAGGTTAGAACCTGATTATCTCATAATTATTTGCCAAACTCGTGCTACGTTCGGTATTGAACCCTACCCCGTTTGCCCCTCATTCTCCGCGATTGTCCCCAACCTTAGGTACCCATGACCGTATCCCCAGGCGTAGACCCCAATCCAGATTCCAATCTAGATCCCAGGATTGTAGACCCCAATCTTGACTACCAAGACTATTTGGTGACGGGAGACGGCGACTGTCAGGGATTTGTGCCTCCATCTCACACTCCTCCCTGCGAGCCTTATCGGCTGTATCGGTTTTTGACCGATTTGGAAACGATTTTGGCAGAAGAATCTGATAGTGTGGAGCGGTTGCATCGGATTGCCCCCATCGTCCGCACCCTCCTCACCAGTTCCGACTGGCTCCAGCTAGAATACGTTGCCCCCTCTCCGAAAACAGGCTGGGGAGTCAAGTTTTTGTATCGCGAACCCAAGTTTCCCCTCACGGTGCAAATGGTGTCCTGGGCACCAGGGCAAAAATCAACCATCCACAACCATGCCACCTGGGGGCTTGTCGCGCTCATCAGTGGGGAAGAGTGCAATCGTTTTTGGCGGCGAAAGCCGACCCCCGACCATCCCCACGCCATTGCTACCGTAGGAGAACAGGTTCTAGTCCCTGGCGACATCATCGGCTTTGTGCCCGATGCCATCCATCAAGTTGAAGCCCTCGGTGATGAACCCACCATTAGTTTTAATTTGTATGGGGTGACCACCATGAGTGAGCGGTATCAGTTCAACCCAGAGACAAACACCGCCAAGCTATTTTAAATTTTGAAGGGGTGGCGATGAAACTCATGATCCTTTTGGGTGATCGCTTCAGTCTTTAGTAGTCTGAGCGATATTTGAGGAAGAACTTCGAGACTCGACGATTGCGGCCTACCGTATTATCTTCGCACTTGGCTTTGACTAAAGCATTCGCTTCCCGCCTTCCTGTTTCTCGAAACTGACGGTAGGGCGTACCGGGTGGATAGGCACGCGATCGCCTCAAGCGAAGCTCGGCTAAGCTGCTAACTTGGATCGCTTGTTGACAGTTCCACGGGTACCCAGCCATGTAAACACTCGCTGCGATCGCGGTTGTGGACAGAGCGGCAATCCCGACTTTATAGGCAACTCGATGAGTTTTAATCCAGTCCATACAACTTGCCTCTGTATCAGAAGTCAATGTAGAGAGTCAATGTGTAGGGGGTAGCAGAGCGGGGGATGCTCAATCAATCTGTCGCTAGATGCGGCCCTGGTTTATCTGGGAACTGGTGACTGCGCACGTCAGAGGCAAATGTTTGTACGGCATCTGAAATGAGCGATCGCAAGTTCGCATAGGGTTTCACAAACGGGGGGTACCATTCCGATAGCCCGAGTAAATCGGTTGTTACTAGGATTTGACCATCGCAGTTGACCCCAGCCCCAATCCCAATGGTTGGGATTGTCAGTGTTTGGGTGAGTTGGGCAGCCAAGGTAAACGGAATGTGTTCTAATACGATAGCAAAAATACCTGCTTGTTCGAGAGCGATCGCCTCCTGCAAGATTGCGTCCTCCGTTTCTGGTGTTGTCCCCTGTCGTCGAAACCCACCCACTTGGTGAATCGATTGGGGAGTCAACCCCACATGCCCCATCACGGGGATCCCAATTTGCACAAGGCGCTTGACCGTTTCGACCATGAACGGCTGTCCCCCCTCAACCTTAACTGCCTGCGCCCCTGTTTCCTTGAGAATACGACCAGCAGACAGGATAGATTGCTCCACACTTGCTTGATAGCTGAGGAATGGGAGATCGACCACCACTAGCGCTTGTTTGACCCCTCGACAAACGGCCTTGGCGTGGTGAACCATATCCTCCAAGGTAACGGGCAACGTCGTCGGGTGTCCAAGCGTGACCATCCCCAGGCTATCCCCCACCAGCACGAGATCCACCCCCGCTTGGTCAAGGATGCCCGCAAATAGGTAGTCCGAAGCAGTGAGAGCCACAATTGGCTCACCTTGATGCTTCTTTTGGATAATGTGCTGTATCGTTCGAGGCATGGAAACTTTGCTATCACTAGCTGTCACTCAACATCGTTTGGGGACACCACAACCGTAAAAGCCTGAACAAGCAGAGCGCGATCGCCACGTGATCAGGCGGCTGATTGCTGCCATTTTCTAAAGGACTTCAGCGCGGATACGGGCTAGCCCCACTGTTATCACCTTCTTCCGGCTCGGGACATAGGCTCTCTGATTGAAGACATCATACTGGTTCCGTTCGATTTCATCTAAGATCTGACGGTACAGCATGAGAGCAGCCCAAACAGGCCAACGGGCATCTTGATTCAGACAAGTCACCCCGCGCTCAGCCTGGGCATAGAAGTCCCGTGCCCGACGAATCTCGAATTTCATCAAGTTCCGCCATCGCTCATCAATGACCCCATCTAGCAAATCTTGTTCACTGTAGTCGAAGCGCTCTAAATCTTCGAGGGGGAGATAAATCCGTCCCCGTCGGGCATCCTCTCCCACATCTCGCAAAATGTTGGTCAATTGATTAGCAATGCCCAGGGCGATCGCTTCATCCTTTGGCATCTCCGGATAAAGATCTCGATTCCAGGGGGCCGTATTGGCAGACTGATCAACCCCCATGACCGCGTTGGACATTAGCCCCACTGTACCCGCAACCCGGTAGCAGTAGAGGCTCAGATCCTCAAACGTTTCGTAGCGGCTACGATACAAATCCATCTGCTGACCCGCAATCATATCCCGGAATGGTTGGATGTCAATCGGGAAACGTTGCAGTGCGTCCACTAGGGCCACATCCGGGTCTTCAATGGGCTGCCCCCTAAAAATTGTTTCTAGATCGTGCTCCCATTGCAGAAGGGTTTCCGGTGTCGTGTTTACCGCCTCAGGACCATCCACCAGTTCATCTGTCCGACGACACCAAACGTAAATAGCCCAAATGGCGCGACGCTTGGCCGGGGGCATCAATAGCGTCCCCAGATAAAACGTCTTTGAATACTTTGCCGTAATTTGTCGGCAAATCTCATACGCTTCCTCAACCGACACCAAGGCATTGGCAGAAACAAGCGGCGTTGGAACAGGTTTAGACAGTTGCAGCATCACATTGCGGACAAGAAATGAACAGTGAAGAAATTAGGAGATGATAGTGCCAACAGGCACCTAGCCACGAATGACACAATCATTAACAACCTTACCTATGGCATACAGTGCCCTAAAACAGGATCATTGCACAAGCCCCTACTGCCTAAAAGCCACCAGAGACAGCCCAAGCCATCTAGCTACCCCACTGAAATCGGAACATCACTGGCCTGGGTCGATTGTGAAATCGCAGCATCTTGACGACTGATTGCTTGTGATGTTAGCTTCCCAGATAAAACCGCTCCTTCCATGCTGGCTAGATACCGCTGCATGGTGTAATCGCCAGTCAGGAAGAAGTTAGAGATGGGGGTCACCTGACTAGGGCGGTGCTGCTGGCGTCCCGGTGTAGCCGTATAGACTGAGCGAGGAGTCTTGACTACCTTGTACTTCAGGAGCTGAGCAGGATTATCGGCTCCAAAGTGCTGAGGAAACAGCTTATCTAGCTCGGCTAAGGTCGCTTCTACAATCTCTTCATCAGATTTACTAATCCAGTCCTTTGCTGGAGCCAAAACTAGCTCTAGCATTGACTTGTCTGGATCTTCATAGGCACGGCACGTATTGCTCATGTCCGCATAGACGCTGAGGAGCGGGGATCGGGAAAAGAGTAAGTGATCGATGTCGGTCAGCTTACGATCAAACCACAGGTGGATATTGATAACAGGAACGCCCTCAAGTCCGTCTAATTGGCTGAAAAAGTCCATCTGTCGCCAAGGTTCAGGAACTAAGGTTTTGAAAGGGTCTACTGGCATGGCCGATACATAAGCATCAGCCGTGAACACTTCATCTTCGCTGCCATCCATGCCCCGCAGCAGAAAACCCTTAACCGACTTGTCGTCATTAAGCAAAACTTGCTTCAGAGGAGCATTCAGTCGCACCTCACCACCACGTTCCACAATATAGTCATGCAGGGGTTGGCACAGGCGCTCGGTTGGGGAACCATCTAGAAATGCCATTTTAGAACCGTTCTTCTCCTGTAGGAAGCGGTTCATTGCCGTCAAAATAATAGTAGAAGAGATCTGATCAGGGCCGATGAAGTTGAGTGATTTGGTCATAGCGATAAAGACCTCATCATTGACCCGCTCAGGAATGTTGTGTCGTCGCAACCACTCTGTCCAAGAATACTGGTCCATGGCTTCCACATAGGATTGCCCTCTCAGCATTACCGGAATCAACCCAATGCCAAACAGGATCTTTTCTTTCCACGTCAGCATGTCGTTGTTGCGGAGAATGGCAACGATGCCATTCCACGGTGCAGGAATGTCCGGGAAATCGAAGCGAGAGTAGGTCCCAGGCTTACTGGGCTGATTGAAGATCATGCTGTGCTGCTTCCATTGCAGCCGATCCTCAATGTCTAGCTCCTTAAATAACTGGAGCATGTTGGGATAAGCTCCAAAGAAGATGTGAAGACCTGTTTCATACCAGTCCCCATCCTCATCTTTCCAGGCAGCCACCTTTCCCCCCAAAACATCTCGCCGCTCTAGCACTATGGGGGTGTGCCCTGCATCCACCAAATACTTGGCACAAGATAGTCCCGCTAGTCCACCACCTGCAATTGCAACTCGCATGTACTGCCAATATCCTTAGTCAAATTACGACGCTTCCTGAAAAACCGGATGCTTGCCTAATAATGGATGAATCCGCCTTAAGCCACGCTAGCCAGGGAACACACAGCGCTGCCCCTATCTCTGGTTATTTCTTAAATCATTATAGTGGCCTGTGTTTCAAAATGTTACGGATCATCACGGAAAAAATCGATGATTTTTAGGCCCCGAGTTTGAAGTTCTTACATTTTCCCTGTCTGCTTAGTGAAGTTTCGATCAAGTTGATACCTTTATATCTCAAAAGACGTGGCGGTTGTGGCGTATTGGTCAATAATTACAAGTAAGTAATTTTTGGGGTGCCCGATCGGTAAGGACCGATGACGAAAGTAGAAGCATGGAGATTCCTATGCTCGTTTGGGGCACCCTGCATATAGATTGACTTTGTATTGAAAACTGTATCTGTCGATATGCCGACGCGGGGGTAACTGAATGATCACGGAGAGTGGATTGGAGCAGCAAACGTGTCGTGTCGAAATGGCTGGTGAGGTTGGCACGATCCATTTGCCCAGCTTTTTGACAGTCATGGAGGCTGTAGCTTTTAAGCAAGCCTTTCAGGACTGTTGCCACCACAACCCAGACATGAAGAGGGCTGTGGTGGATTTTACAGCCACACGCTTCATTGATAGTAGTGGGATTGGTGCCTTGGTCAATGTGTGGAAGGTTTCCCAATCCCACAGCCTAGAGTTTAGTTTACGGAATGTTGCATCCCAGGTAATGATGGCGCTCTCGCTGGCTGGGCTGGATACTTTGTTTGATATTCAGGTTGTGGATGAGCCGTCCGTTTCACCGATGGCAATGACTACGCCCCCATCATCTAAGCCTGTGAACAATGCACCCATCGTGACGCATCCATCGGTTGCGTCTAAGATAAAGCGCCTAATTGATATTGTGGGAGCGATTGTAGGTCTGAGCATTACCGCTTTCCTCTTTATCCCGATTGCGATCGCTATTCAACTGGATGATCCGGGTCCCATCTTTTTTAGTCAGACTCGCTGCTCCCTGATGGCACGCAAGTTTCGCATCTGGAAGTTCCGCTCTATGGTAGCGGATGCAGAGAAGCTAAAGCACAAGATTAATAATCAATTTGCTGATGGCCGTATCTCTAAGGATGAGAACGACCCCCGTATTACGCGGGTCGGTCGCTTTTTGCGGAAGACCAGTCTGGATGAGTTTCCCCAGTTCTGGAATGTGTTGAAAGGGGAAATGAGTTTGGTCGGGACTCGTCCGCCCACTCCCGATGAGGTGGAGCAGTATGAGATCCCTGAGTGGCAACGGTTGGATGTGAAGCCCGGACTCACGGGGGAATGGCAGGTCAATGGTCGTTCGTCGATCACCACGTTTGAGGATATTATCCGGCTGGATTTGCAATATCAGGAACGTTGGAGTTTGCTCTATGATATCAAGCTTATCTTTAAGACGATCTGGGTGATCTTTGATAAAAAATCTGGGGCCATGTAACTCCCGCATCTGACCTTTGGCCTAACGTGGGACATTGCCTAGAGCCCTGGTTTCTTCAAGAAGCCAGGGCTCTGCTGGTTTAGGGCGATCGCCACTAGGGCATTAACTCGTGGCGATCGCCGCTCCTGTTCGGTCACACAACACAGTGGTCACAGGAACCCTAACCGTTGCGTATTTACGGATATACAGTTGGGCGCGATCGCTCACCTGTTTTGCGAGATAGGCGAACACGGGGTCAGCTAAGTGGGTTTGGGTGAGAATTTGGTGAGCAATGTCGGCGGTGGGGGCGGCGAGGACTGATTGCATCGCCGCCAACCGTTCTGGTGGGGGCACGGTGGTTTCCACTTGGGCAATGGTGGCAGCGAGAATTTCCAATTTAGCATCGGCCACATGACTGGAAGTATTGAAAATTCCCCCAGCGAGCTTGAGCAATTTGCCGTGATAGCCCACTAATCGAATCGATTGTGCCCCCCGCAAACCGGCTTCTACTAGCAACGCGCCAATCCAGTTTCCGGTTTGGACAATGCAACTTTCGGACAAGCCCAAATTAAGAGCGGCTTGGCGACCGTTGTAGCCGATGCAGAAAATCAGATCAGGCGTGGTGGATACGGTGGTTCGTAGGGCAGAGCGGTAAGTTTCTAATTGTTCGCTGGCAACATGGGGGACAGAGATACCGCTGGTGCCTGCGAGGGCGAGTCCTTTCAAAATACCAAAGGCGGCGTTGGAGGTGCGTTGGGCCAGTTGGCGACCTTCGGGCAAAATAATCCGAATGGTGAGACTTTGGGAATCTGCCAACAAGGGTAGTAGATTGGTGTCAAAGAGCTGACGGGCATAGCGATAGATGGCAGGTGCCCCTTCGGCGGTGCGACCAAGGCCATCTCCGGCTTCGAGGGTAATGGGGTCAGTATCTGGATCGCGATCGCCTATCTGCACCCAAGCCCAAATGGGTGTGTTGCGAGTCATATCCAGGTTGTCCCCTGGATCACTAATTGTGATTGCCAATGCCGTAGTCGAATCGAGTTTGGCGACTTGCTGAATGGGAATGGTGGCCTCTCCCGGTGTGAGGTCAAGGGTCACGGGAGTCGCCTCTGCTGATGGATTTGTGAAGGTTTCAGATGATAGGAGGTATTGCAATGCGGCTTTGGCGGCTGCTACTGCAAAAACAGGGAGAGTGTAGCCGGATCGGGCCATTGAATTAAAGTACCTCCTGGCAAAAGGCGATCGCGTCGTCAATATTGTGGGTCATGCGGGGATAGGTCATGGGAGGACGGGCAATCACCAATAGGCGCACTCCCAAGGCTTTGGCCACTTCCAATTTTAGGGGAACGCCGCCAGCGCTGCCACTGGCTTTCGTGACAACCGTATCTAAACGTAATTGCTGCCATAATTTCCGTTCTGCGATCGCATCGGTAGCGGGATAGCCACGGATCAGACGATCGGGGGTAAATCCAGCTTGGTGGGCACGGGGGACCGCGTTGGGCAAAATTCGGGCGAATAAGTGCGATCGCTCCTGCCAATTCACAAACCGAGGCAAGGCTTTGATCCCCAAGGTAATCAACACTCGGCGGTCTTGCAGGTAATCGGGTTGAAACAAATGATCCAAGTTGGGGAGAGATTTTGCTGGTGGTGACAGGGACGTTAAGAGTCGCTCAAAGCGGAGGTAGGGGAGTTTGGTGGCGATCGCTTGCTGAGAAATCACCGTAGCAAAGGGATGGGAGGCATCAATCAGGGCACGAATCCCAGCAGTTTGACACCAATTTCGCAATGCTTCGGCATCTAACGGCCCCACGCGCACCTGTCCCGGCAAGCCCTCGTACAGTCTCGTCGCTGAAGGGGAAACTACGGTGGCTACCCAAGGATAGTTTGCCAGGGTGAGAGAGTGGGCGATCGCTCGACTTTCGCTGGTGCCGCCAATTAAGCCAATCATGTCACCAAGTTCAGCTAGACTGCCGCCTTCTGGGAATTGGCCCGGAAAAGATGGGCGTGATCGGGACTATAGAGACGCGATCGCGCATCCTGAAGGGCATCCAACGCCGGACTAATCACATACATCACCGTGCGGTCAAAACCTGTTTCTCGCGTCAGGGTTGCCATTTGATCCAAGCGGCCCAAATGCACCGCCTCATCGGGCCAGCCCAACCGATAGCAAAGGGCAATCGGGGTGTCTGCCGGGTAGTGTTGCTGTAATTTGTCCTGGGCGTGACGGGCGTGACGGGCGCTGAGGTAGAGACAGAGCGACGCTTGATGGCTGGCCAAGGCTGCCAAATCCTCTCGGTTGGGGACATCGGTGCGTCCCTGCACCCGTGTGAGAATAATGCTTTGCACCAATTGGGGCACGGTCAATTCCACTTGTAACCGTGCTGCGGCCAGTTGAAAGGCGCTCACTCCGGGGACAATTTCAAACTCGATTTGGTTTTCCAGCAAGAATGCCATCAGTTCGTGCAGTGCCCCGTATAAGCAGGGATCACCATCTTGGAGCCGTACCACTCGCTTTCCTTGGTTTACCCGTTCCTTTAACAGCGGCAACCAGGTTTCGAGGGTGTGCGATCGCGTGTCCACACATTCCACATCAGCGGCACAGTGTTCCAGCAATTGCGTCGGCACCAACGAGCCAGCATAAAACACCACATCTGCTGCTGCTAATAGTCTTTGGCCCCGTAGGGTAATCAAATCGGGGGCACCTGGTCCCGCGCCAATAATATGAACTTGATGAGTTTCTGCCATTGCATCCTCAACGGTGATTATGTACTGGTTCCCAGTGTCTCGCTGGGAATGTTGATAGAGGCTCTGCCTCGGCTTTGAACTGGAGCCAGAGGCTTCTGGATGGATTCCCAGCCAGAGGCTAGGAACCAGAGGGGCTAAGAGTCATTAGCCTACTGGATGGGGGGGCGATCGCACGGATTGCTCATCAAATTAAAAGATTTCGGCCCGAATTACGGTTGAAATTGCTGGGCGTAAAACTGGGCATAGCGATCGCCCTTCTCAAGTAACGCCTCATGACTGCCCATCTCCACCACCTGCCCCTGCTCCAACACCACAATCCGATCGGCCCGACGGACTGTAGCCAAGCGGTGGGCAATGATAAACACGGTGCGGTTTTGCATCAGTCGTTCCAATGCCTCTTGCACTAAAGCCTCTGATTCGGAATCCAGGGCAGAGGTGGCTTCATCTAGGATCAGAATCCGGGGATTGAGCAGGACGGCGCGAGCGATCGCCACCCGCTGCCGTTGTCCCCCCGACAAATTCACCCCCCGCTCCCCCACCCAAGTGTCATACCCGTCAGGAAAATCTTGGATAAATGGGTGAGCGTTGGCAATTTTAGCCGCATCTTCCACCGCCTGGTGATCAAAACTGGGGCGACCAAAGGCGATATTTTGGGCAATGGTGCCGGAAAATAGAATCGTATCCTGGGGAACAATTCCAATTTGGCGGCGCAGACTCCGCAGACTCACGCTAGTGACATCAATACCATCAATCAGCACTTGACCCATCTGAGGATCGTAAAAGCGGGGTAGCAAATTCACCAGAGTGGTTTTTCCAGCACCAGAGGCACCGACTAGGGCGATCGCCTCCCCCGGTTGAGCCATGAGATCGATTCCCCGTAGCACAGGCTGATCGGGATCATAGCCAAACTGCACCTCCCGCAACTCCACCTTGCCCGTCACCATCGGTAACAGATCAGCGGTTACGGATTCCACCACCCTCGGACGCAAACTCAGCAATTCAAAAATCCGATCAACAGAGGCTTCCCCCTGCTTAAACTCGTTGAAATTTTCGGTGATGTGGGCGATCGGGTCAATCAACAACAACACTGCCGCCACATAGCGCCCAAAATCCGCCCCGTCAATATTGCCCTGGGAAATTTGCCAGCCTCCCAGTAATAACAAGATCAAAATACTGATGGCATACAAAAAACCGACCACAGGAAACTGGATGGCCCGGAGCCAAGCCGCAGAAAATTTAGCCGCCCGGTTGCGTTCAGATTCCCGTTTGAACTGGGTCAACATATAGTCCTCAGCAGCGAAGGCTTGCACCAGCCGAATGCCGCTGAACACCTCGGTGAGCAACGACGACAAATCAGAAATGCGGCTTTGGCTACGGCGAGAATAGAAGAGAAGGCGATCGCCAAACCAGCTAATCAGCCCCGCCAGCAGCGGCGCGACGACAAACGTTGCCACGGTCAACTGCCAGTTGAGGGATAGCATATAGCCCAAGACCACAATGAGTTGCAAGATACAAGGGGTGAAGTCGTGGAAAACCTTGTTTACCACCTCACCGACGCGATCGATATCTTCCGTGAGGCGGTAGGACAAATCCCCCGTTTGCGCCGTTTCAAAATAGCTCAGACTCAGCCGTTGCAAACGATCATAGGTCGCATTTCGCAGATCAAACGCCACATCCAGCGCCGCTTTTGCCATCAAGGAATCTTGGCCATACTGGGCTAACTTTTGCACCAAGAATAAGAGTGTCGTCCACAGAGAGAGGCGAACCAACTCCTCTAGATCCCCAGCCCCAAGCGCCGCCAGCAATTCCCCAGCAATCCACGCCAGAAAAGGCCAAAACACCGTAAAAATCACCGTGCAAAATAGTGCCCTCGAAATCGTAGCCCAGTGGGGACGCAAAAAAGGAACTAGTTGCCAATAGCTGGATTTTTGTCGCTGCTGCTTCACTCTCGCCACCTGTCATTGCCTGATCTCAAGGCACTGAGCCTAGTACCCTGCTTGAGAATGCTATCAGGTTTCAGGGAAACAAAGCATGAAAGAGCTGATATTGCCAGCCTCAAGGGTGCGCCGCCAAATGTTCCGCCACCATTGCCGATGGGTAATCTAATATCAAGTGCCCAGCCCATTCACAGCCTATTGCCCAAGTGTCCGATCCCACCCATTGGTTTTCCCGTAAATGAATACTGCACTCGATGAATTTTGGATGATTGCTAGTGCTTGCCTTGTGTTTCTGATGCAAGCAGGTTTTCTCTGTCTAGAGGCTGGGGCCACTCGCCGCAAAAATAACATCAATGTGGCCATTAAAAATATGGCAGATCTGGGGCTGTCGTTGCTGATCTTTTGGCTGGTGGGCTATGGGTTGATGTTCGGGACTTCGGTTCAAGGTTGGCTGGGCACCACCCAATTTGTGCCAGAACTGGCAGAGGCGGATAGCGGCTTCACGGTGTTTTTTATCTTCCAAGCGATGTTTTGCAGTACCGCTGTCACCATTCTGTCTGGTGCGATCGCCGAACGTATGAATTTCAAAAGCTACTTGCTGATTGCCATCATGATTTCCGGGGTCGTATATCCCATTTTTGGCCATTGGGCCTGGAATGGACTGAATCAATCGGTGGCCAGTGGTTGGTTGATGCAGCAAGGTTTTGTGGATTTTGCCGGATCAACAGTGGTCCATAGTCTGGGAGGATGGGCCGCTTTGGCAACGGCTCTTTTTATCGGGCCACGGATGGGACGGTTCTCCCAAAAGCGTCTTTACCAGCACTACCCTAGTTCAGATATTCCCCTGTCATTTTTAGGGGCCTTACTCCTGTGGTTTGGGTGGTTGGGGTTTAACGGCGGTAGCACGTTAGGATTCAATGACCAAGTGCCGGGGGTATTGGCCAACACATTATTGGCTGGGGCGGCAGGACTCGTGACCCCGTTGCTATATCTCTTGTTCAAACACCAAGAAGTCTCCACTAGTTTGGTAATGAATGGAGCGTTGGCGGGTCTGGTGGCGATTACGGCCAACTGTCATGCGGTGTCTTCGCCCAGTGCGATCGCCATTGGAGCCGGGGGTGGCCTTGTCATGCTCCTTAGCAGTACCCTACTGGAACGGTGCCGGATTGATGATGTGGTGGGAGCGATCCCCGTGCATTTGGCGGCGGGAATTTGGGGCACCTTGGCTGTGGCTATCTTTGGTGACCTCGATCGATTGGGCACCAACTTAGATCGGTTAGCCCAGCTACAGGCCCAGGTTTCTGGCATTTTAGCCTGTGGGATCTGGACGTTTACGGTTGCCCTAGCGCTCTTGGCAGTGGTGAATCGCTGGCTCCCCTTGCGAGTCTCCCGCAAGCAAGAGTACATGGGCCTTAACATCGCTGAGCATGGTGCCCCCAGCGAATTGCAGAATCTCTACAACACCATGAAGCTTCATGTCCGCACTGGGGAGTTACAGCATCGGGTCAGTGCCAACTCATTTACAGAAATCGGTCAAATTAGCAGTTGGTATAACCAGGTGGTGCAATCCCTGGAGCAGGTGATTGCCAGACTGGATGGCATTATCACGACAGCAGTGGATGGCATCGTCACCATTGACCCCGACACACTGAGGGTGCAAAGTACCAATCCCGCCATCGAAACCCTTTTCGGTTATTCGTGGCGATCCATTGTGGGCCAATCTCTGACAGTGTTAATTGGTACCGATCACGGCCTCGATGAAAGGGCTGCTGGCAAGGCTTTACGGGGGCTGCTGGTTAAAAGCTGCTGTTCTAAGGCGGAGGTGGAAGCGCTGGGGTTTCATCTGCACGGTCGGCGATTTCCAGTGGAAGTGGTGGCAACCAAGTCCAGAAAAGGGTCTCAGGTATTTTGGACGGTGATGATTCGGGATATCACGACTCGGAAGGCAACGGAGGCCGCGTTGCAAGCGTCGGAGCTGGCGGCTCGTCAGAATGCTGAGCAACTTAAAGTGGCGATCGCCCAACTAAAACAGACCCAGACCCAAATGCTGCAAGCGGAGAAAATGGTGAGTCTCGGCCAGCTAGTGGCAGGGGTTGCCCATGAAATCAACAATCCAGTGGGCTTCATCCATTGCAATTTGTCCCATGCCCATCAATATATCAATGACCTGATCCAGGTATTAGATTACTATCAGAAACACTGCCCACCCCTACCCGCAACTGTTCAAGCTGAGATCGACGATTTAGATGTTGAGTTCCTCCAAGAGGACTTTTCCCAGTTATTGGGGTCCATGCAAGTTGGCACCAATCGGATTCGAGATATTGTCAAGTCCCTGAAAAATTTTGCCCGTCATGATGAGGCCAATCTCAAGCGGGTGGATATTCATGAGGGGCTTGATAGCACCTTGACCATTCTCTCCCACCAGCTCAAGGCCACCGCCGATCGGCCTGCCATTACCATCGAAAAATATTATGGAGACTTACCGAAAGTAGAGTGCTATGCAGGAGCCTTAAATCAAGTCTTTCTCAATATCCTTAACAATGCGGTTGAGGCCATCGACCTAGAGGCAATTAAGGCAAAGACGCATCCAGAAACAATCAGCGTTAAAGCCACAGTTGCAGGCGCGATCGCCCCCTCTCCCACCAGCGGGGAAAATCATGGGAAAGATCATGGGAAAAATCGGATCATCACTATCACCACTGAAGCGATCGCCGACACCATCAGCATTACCATTCAGGATAACGGCCCCGGCATCGCCCAAACCGTTCAACAGAAAATATTTGATCCCTTTTTCACCACTAAAGCGGTGGGCCAGGGAACCGGGATGGGGCTGGCCATCAGCCACCAAATTATCGTGGAAAAACATGGCGGTCAGCTCAGGTGTCAATCTGTTCCGGGGGAAGGAACTGAATTCGTGATTACACTACCCAGTGGAGCGAACAAAGTTCATGCATGAATTCATGCATTAAGTTCATGCATTAAGTTCATGCATAAGTGTGTTGGCTAGAGTCTGGCTGAATGACCACAGTATTGGCGGCAATCATACTCATTAAACTGTTGATTAGATAGTTGCTCTCCTTCAAGGCTCTGGCAGATTCATGATGAAATAACTGATGGGCTTGTTCAAACTCTTCTAGCAGCACGTCTTGATTGCCATTGAGGAATAAATCGGCGAGTTCCTGACAGGTGTGGGCCAACCGTTGAATGGCTTGGCGGCGATCGCCAGAGGCTGTAATAATCTCACTGCACAAGGCGGGATCTTGGGCGAACATCCGACCAATGATATTGAGTTCCATTCGAAATAAGGGACTCGCAAATTCGAGACTGCGATTAATGTCAATGTCTTCTCTCGCCAGAAAAATCCCTAGACATAAAGTAGCGAAATGGCGGATCGCCTGAACAATAATCATGATCTGATCATGCTCTTCGGCAGAGGAAGTGACCAAATGGCCCCCATCTTGGGCGATCGCTTCCAGCAACCAGTCAAACGCCTCATCCTGACGACCCGGGCAGACCACCACTTTTTGCGCCAGAAATGAATTGACCCCTGGGCCGAACATGGGATGTAATCCTAGCACCGGACCACGATGGACCTCTAACATGGTTTGCAGAATGGGCGCTTTGACACTGGCAATATCCGTCAGACCTGTGTGAGGTGATAAATGGGGAGCCAAGCGTCGAGCAATGGCTTCTGTCTGATGCAATGGCACAGATAGGATAACCAAATCGGCATCGGCCACAATCTGATCAACGTGATCCCAATCGTTGCGGCCCAAAACCTTGACAGTGTGGCCTGCCTGAGTGAGGCGATCGCCAAAGAAACGCCCCATCACGCCATTCCCCCCCACAATCACAACTGTTCGGGGTTGCACTTGGTGGCTGGAGCGAGACGGATCAGCAGTGGAAGCCGCCGCTGCACACTCGGTCATCAGCGTGTCCCACAGATGGGACGGAATCTGGTGCTGATGCAGCAGTTCCTGGTAGGTCGAATGGTGAGAATAGGTGGGTTGGGCACAAGTTGGGGCCGCGCCATCTGCGGCAACATGTAACTCCTGCTGGTGTTCCTGCATTAACGTAATCCGTTCCTGCAATAGCTGCATCAATGCCTGGTCGATTGACTCTAGCTGCTTTTGAATTGACATAGTAGCCCTCAGCGAATGAATTAGGATTGCAGATGGTTCGTTTAAGGTTTGCCGGAGTTTCGTAGCCAGCGGGTTGCCAGCACTGTTTCTCATGCTGACGGTTCCCATTTTACGGAACACCCAGGCCATCTTGGAACTCGAAACCGCTAAAAGGTTTAGAGCATCGTGTCACGCTGGTAGTCCCCTGATTTTCCCCCTGTTTTGCTGACTAAATGGATCTCGCCTATTTCCATTGATTTTTCTAAAGCTTTAGCCATGTCATAGAGGGTGAGGGCTGTTACTGAGACGGCGGTAAGGGCTTCCATTTCCACGCCAGTCTCAGCTTTTGTCTTCACTTCAGCCTCGATCCGATAGCCCGGTAAACCTGGGTCAGGGGTGATGTGAACATTAATTTTCTGTAAGGGCAAGGGATGGCACAAGGGAATGAGAGTAGCGGTTTGCTTGGCTGCCATGATACCTGCCAGACGGGCGGTACCCAATACATCGCCTTTGGGGGCATTTCCGGCTTCGATGGTGGCGAGGGTGTCTGAAGCCATGCGAATGTATCCGGTGGCGATCGCCCGTCTCACCGTCTGGAGTTTAGCGGACACATCCACCATTTGTGCCTCCCCAGTCGTGTCCAAGTGGCTGAGGGGACTAGCCCGGACCTCCGGTTCTGCTGTAGTTGTGCCATTGGATTGAGGGGGCAGTGGGTTGGGGGAAGAAGGGGGAAAAGATTGAGTCATCACAAGTTACAGGGTAGATTGGTGCTAGTTCGCTTGGCTTATAGATTAAGCTGGGAAGAATTTAACGGAAGGCTGAGGAGCAAACCGCCCCACCAGCCTCCTGGCTTAGAATACAAGGCGATCGCTCAAAATGGATGAAATATTTTTTGTATTCTGGTTTAGACATGCTAGGATAGAAAGCCGGAGCAAGGGCCTGTAGCTCAGTGGACTAGAGCACGTGGCTACGGACCACGGTGTCGGGGGTTCGAATCCCTCCTGGCCCGTTCCGATTTCTTCAAAAGGTGACATGCAACGTTGATGGTTGTGTGCCACCTTTTTTGTTTGGAGCCGATTGGAACTGCGATTGTTCAAATGGCATCGCTCCAGATGGCTCGATAGGGCATCGACAAGCGCAATTACAAGCCCTGGGTATCTAGGTCAGTAACTTCTGCTAGCAGATACTCCATAAATTTTTGCGAGTTGTCCAACGGGATTTCCGATACCGCCAACATTTCTTCCACACTATACTCATCGTCACTATCGATCACCTCTGAGACCCAACTGGTCAGTTTTTCAGGATGTTCCAGTAGGTCCTCCGCAAATTCAAGGGGCGTCTTACCTGATTTTTGGGCATCTACTTTGGTAGCAAGGCAAAAGTTGAGTAACTTGCCAACCATCGTGTCTGGCGTGGTACACATCAGAAACGCCATCGTTTGGGCCAAGATTTGCTTTTTGTCGTTCATGGTTTTGGGATACGGCTGTTGGATACGGTCAGCGGTTAGGTCTGGCTAACCTAGATAGTCTATGAGGTGCTGGGAGCCATGCACTAGACAGAGACAAAGCTTACGCCATTCTCCTACGATGGGGATCAAGCTAACCACCGGAGATAAATGGCTAACCCGATTCAATAGGGGAAATTAATATTTCCCCCTATCCTTGGTAGTGCTTTTTACAGTTTCTCCCCTTGCCAACCGAACACAATTCATGGGCACACAACACCAGGAATTTATATCATGCAAGCTCAGTCATCGACACCAACCATCGTCGTCATGCATGGCGACGAAACGGGGGAAGAACTCTTGGCCGAGGCGCTACGAGTCCTACAACCTGCTGTCATCCGACAGCCGTTGGAGTTTGCCGATTACGATTTGAGTCTAGCGGCTCGTCGAGACACGAAGAACCAGGTGGTTTGGGATGCGGCAGAAGCGACCTGCAAAACGGGGCTGGCCCTCAAAGCGGCAACGGTTACCCCTGAAATTCCTGGGGATGTCGGCAGTCCCAATGCGATTTTGCGGGAAGCCCTTGGAGCTTCGGTGATTCTGAGAACGGGACGTCGGATTCCCCAAATTCGTCCCCTAGGTGGAGTCCATGCACCGATTACCATCGTCCGGATGGCGGTGGATGATGCTTATGGCTCGAAGGAATGGCGCGAAACCACTGAGACCGGGGATGAAATTGCTTGGCGCACCTCTAAGATTAGTCGTTCTATTTGCCGCACGGTGGCGGAGTTTACCTTTACCCATGCCAAGCGCACTGGCGCGAAGGTCTTTGGTGGTCCTAAGTTCACCGTCAGCGCCACCTATGAAGGGATGTTCAAAGAAGAACTGGATGCGGCAGCGAAACGATATCCAGAGGTGGCTTATCAACCCTTGCTGATTGATGCGACCTTCGCCCTCCTGTTACAGAGCAGCGGCGAGGCATTAACGATTCCAGCCCTGAACCGGGATGGGGACTTGCTTTCGGATATGGTGTTGCAGATGTATGGCAGTATTGCCGGGTCAGAAAGTTTGGTGATGGGGTTTGATCCGGAGTCGTTTCAAGTCAAAACCGTAATGGCGGAAGCACCCCACGGCACGGCTCCGGCACTCTTTGGCAAGAATATTGCGAACCCAATGGCGATGATCTTAGCTAGTGCAGCGCTGTTAACCTACGTGGGTACACCGACAGCGGATCGGGCTTCCCGGTCCATCTATGAGTCGGTGTTTGAGGCGATTCATGAAGGCAAGGCCACTCCTGATATTGGGGGACAGTTAAGTACATCTGAATTTACCGATGAGATTATTCGTAAAATTAAGACCAAGCTGGAAGTCTGGTCTACGCTGGAATCCACCTAACTGTGTTCTCATTGTAAGCGTGTCATTGCCAGGTGGGCATGTCCCCTCTACTTCTCGGCTTGTTGTCATCTGAGTCATCCCTCTAGGAAAGATGATATTGGTTTATCAATCTTAAACGTTCCTAATAAATCTCTTTGCTAGATGGCATATTCGTTAAAGTGCTAGGTAAGTATCACCCAGAGACGACAACGATTAAATTATGCTGGAGTATCTTCCTCCCTTAAATGAACACAATTTGCCTTACCCGGATACGATTCATCCGATTGTGGTGCATTTTGTGATTGCGATGGTGCTGTTTGCCTTTGTTTGTGACGCGATCGCCTACTTCTCTAAAAACAAGCGCCTGTATGAGGTGGGGTGGTGGAATTTGTTTTTTGCCACAGTTTCCATTTTTATCGCGGTTATTTTTGGCCAAATTGAAGCAGGACTGGCGGAACCCTACGTTGCCGCTGAAGCGACGCTCAACCTGCATACCTTGATCGGTTGGTCGCTGTCCGGTTTGATTGCAGCGGTGACCGCATGGCGCTATGTGCTGCGATCGCGCAACCCTGACAGCATCCCCCTCTCCTTTCTGGGGATTGGGGTCGTCCTCATTGGCGTGGTGATCGTACAAACTTACTTAGGGGATATCTTGGTCTGGGTCTATGGCTTACATAGCGTCCCGGTTGTTGAAGCGACGAGGGAGGGATTACTGCAATGAATGATTTAATCAAGCAACTTGGTGATCAGTTAGGGGCTAATGGGTTGCCCTATGTTGTGCCGATTCATCCCAACTTAGTCCACTTGACCCTGGGGTTATTTATTGCGGCGATCGCCTTCGATATTGTTGGGACCTTCTATAAGCTGGAAAAACCTGTATTCAAGATGCTGGCCATTCCCGCTACCCGCGCTAGCCTCTACGATGTGGGCTGGTACAACATGCTAGCCGCAGCCATCACCACATTTTTTACCGTCGCCGCCGGGTTTTATGAAATCATGCTGGCCCAACCTCTAACCACGATTAAAAGTGCTTGGGGTTTGGAAGCGACGGAGACCATGCTGTGGCATGGAGTCGGGGGAGTGCTGCTCTTGCTGCTGATTGTAGCCATGACTATTTGGCGTGGGTTTCAGCGGTTTGTCTGGCGCAAGGATCGGGGCCAAGAGGTGCAATGGTTGTACCTGTTAACGGGGCTGTTTATTTTTGCCTTGATGTTTGGCCATGGTACCTTGGGTGCCCACCTGGGGGGAGAGTTTGGCGTCCATGTCAGTGCCGATCGCCTTTTGCAGATGGGCAAAGATCCCAGTGTTCTCTTGAAGTGACAAGGCTTGAGTTTTACCAATGAAAATTCGTACTGCATTGATTGTGGGTGTGGTGGCGATCGCCCTTGCCTATGTGAGCTACTGGATTGGGCAGCAAGCCTATGGTTGGCTGCCGCCCCAAGCTTCTGCCGAAGCCATCTTGATTGACGACTTGTTCAGTTTTATGGTGGCGATCG
>JBFRWC010000161.1:0-24492 GCA_051439365.1 Leptolyngbyaceae cyanobacterium | reverse complement strand
CGAACCACCCCCTCTAACTCCCCCTTGCAAAGGGGGAGGACCGGAATCTCCCCCCTTTGCAAGGGGGGACTAAGGGGGGTAAAGCCAAGTTTTGGGCTTCAAAATGAGATGTGTGTACACCGTAGCCCCTGGGACAAGATCAAAATCAACTGGAAATATTAGGAGCGATCGCCGCTTTTTGAGTTCTCATTCTTGAAATATTAGCGCTATGGTGGAGTGTCTACCCCTATGCAGGATTTGTCATGGCCCACACTCCTCCCCCTTCCACCCCTGAGTCCTCTGGTGCTGTCGGTATCACTTATGCTGTATTGGCCTATGGGTCATGGGGATTATTTCCTATTTACTGGAAATGGTTTGGCGATATCCCTGCCCTGGAGGTATTGAGCCATCGAATGATTTGGTCGATGGTGTTTGTGCTGAGTCTATTGGCGATACAGGCGCGGTTGGCTGAACTGAGGAAAGTGATGCAGTCCCCCCGCACGGTTCAACTCTTAATCGTCGCGGCTGGCTTACTGGCCTGCAATTGGGGACTCTACATTTATGGGGTCAACACCGATCGGGTGGTGGAAACTAGTCTCGGTTACTTCATTAATCCGCTGTTGACGGTGGTGTTGGGCATGGTGGTGCTGAAGGAACGGCTGAATCGAGTCCAGTGGATGGCGGTTGGACTCGCGACCATTGGTGTAGCGCATTTTATCTGGGACTTTGGTCAAGCCCCGTGGATCGCCTTTGGGTTGGCTCTCTCGTTTGGCTTCTACGGGTTGGTGCGGAAGGTGGTGGCGATCGCTCCCCTCGTCGGTCTAGCTGTGGAAACTCTGGCGATCGCCCCGTTTATGCTGCTGCTGGTAATTTATTGGGGCAGTACTGGAGTGGGCCACTTTGGGACCAGTTGGCTGATCTCATGGCTTTGTATCGGCGCAGGGGTCGCGACCTCCATGCCTCTACTGTGGTTCAATAATGCGGCTAAGCGGTTGCGGCTTTCTACCCTGGGCTTTTTTCAGTATATTGCTCCCAGTTTACAATTGATGCTCGGAGTGTTTTTGTATCAGGAACCCTTTACCCGCACCCATGCCATCACCTTTGGTTGCATTTGGGTCGCTCTAGCCACATACTCGGCGGATTCTTGGCTCAGGATTCGCCGTGTAGCCCAGCCCAGTTCCGATGCCTAGCGGGCTTTGTTGACATGGTGGGGAGATGCTTAACAAGTTAAGCATCGGCAAGAGGGTATTCCATCTCTCGCACCTCTCAGGCGGGTTGGATTTACAGCCAGCACAAGACGGCCCCTCGCTGGTCGGGGGTTAGCTAGGGACGACGACCTTTGTGTTGGGGGGTGAACCCGGTGGTGGCGGTGATTACCTCGCAGCAGCGGCGGCAGGTGGTGCAGCTGGGGTCTCAGTTTCGGGTGTGTGATGAGGCAGCGACAGTGCAGGCGTTGAATGCTCAGAGGTTTCCGGCGCGATCGGCGGCATTGCGTGCAGGGGGATAGATATTTTGGTAGATGGCGATCGCCTCACCAACCTGATGATCGAATACGGGATTGGGGTCAGTCATCGTTCCTTAAAAATTCCCAAAATTGATAGCGATTACTTTGAGGATTGAAAGGGGCGATCGCCTAATCGCCCCTTTTGTCAGCATCAAGACAGTTCACCCCACGACTTGGCAGCACCATAAGATGCGGCACAATAAGATAAGGTCAGAACCAGGGCAATGAGGGGGCACTATGGCAACATTGAGTGACATTCTGGACTCAGAACTGTTGGAAACCTTGGCGGGTCATCGCTTCTATGAGCGGGGCGTGAATTACTTTCATCAGGGTAGGGTCCATGCCCTCGCCCAGGATGGCGACCACATTACCGCTGCGGTCAGTGGCACGGCAACCTACCAGGTTCATCTGTGGCTGGATGAACATGACGATCTACAGTCCGACTGCTCTTGCCCGATGGGAGTCGCTGGCTATTTCTGCAAACATTGCGTGGCTGTGGGTTTGGTCTGGATTGCAGAACCACCACCCTATCGTCCGCCGAGTGGGACTGCCACCGCGCCACGGGCCACTACCATGACGGATGTGCGGGATTACCTCAGTCAGCAATCCCACGAGACGCTGGTGCAACTGATTGTGGATCAAGCGATGAATGATCCCCGCTGGCGAGAACAATTGTTGATGAAAGTGGCGGCACAGCAAGTGGGTGGCGCAGACATCAGTACATTTCGGCGGTCGTTGCGGGATGCCATCGCTATTCAAGATGTGAGTACCTACATCGGCTACCGGGAGGCTTACGACTACGCTGATGAGATTAGCTCGGTGATTCGTGGGTTGGAGGAGTTGCTGGAACGGGGCTATGCCAATGAGGTGGTGGAATTGTGTGAGGAGGCGATCGCCCTCATCGAAGAGGCTTACAACTCCATTGACGATTCCAGCGGCAGTGTGGGCGGCGTAGCCTGCGATATTCAGGATTTACACTATCGGGCTTGTGTGGCTGGACAACCAGACCTGACGAAATTAGCGACGAGCATTTTCCATTTAGAAATCAATTCAGACTATGGCATTTTTGATAGTTCCGTTGAAAAGTATGCTGATATTTTAGGCAAGACGGGACTTCAAGCCTACGAAAAACTGTTGGATACAGCATTAGCTGAGGAACTAGCTGCAAAAAACCGGAGTGATGGGGGCTACAGCTATCGCTATTCACAGTTGCGCCGTACCAAGGAACGATTGGTGGAGGCTTCCGGCACCGTCGAAGATTTGGTGAACACGATCGCCCAAGATTTGTCTCAGCCATCTCGCTACTTGAAGATTGCCCAGATCTATCGTCACAACGGGGAAGGAGATGAGGCGATCGCTTGGGCGGAAAAAGGGTTAGCAGCCTTTAGCGACCACCCGCGCACGGGCCAATTGGGGGATTTCCTGATTACAGAATACGAAAAACAAGGACGGTTAGATGATGCCCTGGCCATCGTCTGGCGAGACCTACAGCGTGTTCCCTCTATCACCGTCTATCAGCAATTGAAGCAGCAGGCGGATCAACTGGGGACTTGGGACCACTGGCATCGCCAAGCCCTAGACCACATTCGTCAAGTTATCCAGAAAAGTCCAGATTCTCCAGGCCGGAACCGTATCCATCGGGCCAACACTGGGTTGACTGATTACTCCTTGTTGGTGGAGATTTTTCTCTGGGAAGGCGATGTGGATCAAGCGTGGCAGGAAGCCAAGACTGGGGGATGTCGGGGTAAGCTATGGATGGAGTTGGCCGCTGCACGGGAAGCGGATCATCCCGCTGATGCAGTGGCGGTGTATCAGCCCAGAGTTGAACCGTTGATTAAGCAGAAAAACAACGAGGCATACAAACAAGCAGTGGAATTAATCGCAACGATTAAAACCCTAATGATTCGATTAGATCAAAAGGCAGAGTTTAAGCAATGGTTGGCAGATTTACGGGCAACCCATAATCGTAAGCGTAATTTTATGCGTTTTTTGAATGATAAGGGATTACGAGGCTAGCACCAAAATAATAAGGCTAGGTATGCTAGGATAGTATGTCTTTTTCAAAGGAATATTAGTTGAAGCTTTAATGGTTATTACGATCGCTACAGTTGACCTTTTCTGTGGTGCAGGAGGATTAACTTATGGATTTGAGCAGGCAGGTCTTCCAGTGAAAGCTGGATATGACATTGATCCCACGTGTCAGTTTCCTTATGAACATAACACAAGAGCGCAATTTATTCTTAGAGATGTAGAGCAAATTGATGGTAACGACTTAGCAGCATATTTCGCTAACAGTGATGTTCGAGTTCTAGCAGGTTGTGCGCCTTGTCAACCTTTTTCAACTTACACCAGACGCTATTCTAATAAGAGCAAAAAGTGGAAACTTTTGCAAGACTTTAGCCGCCTCATAAAGGAATCTGAACCAGAAATAGTCTCTATGGAAAATGTACTTCAGATCAAACATCATTCAGTGTTCAATGAGTTTATCAATCATCTGCAAAAGTCAGGTTATTTCTATAGCATCAATGAAGTGAATTGCCAAGAGTATGGAGTTCCGCAGACCCGAAAAAGACTGGTTTTACTCGCATCAAGATTTGAAAAAATTAATTTGATTAAGCCAACACATAGCCCAGAAACATATGAAACAGTCGGCACGACTATCGCACATCTTGAACCACTTATTGCTGGACAGTCATCTCAACTCGATCGATTGCACCGCAGTAGTAAGTTGTCTGGACTCAATTTGAGGCGCATTCGTGCTTCAAAACCTGGTGGCACTTGGCGAGATTGGAGCAAGGATCTAGTCGCAAAGTGTCATATCAAAAGTAGCGGGAAGACTTATCCAGGTGTATATGGTCGCATGGAATGGAGCCAGCCTAGTCCAACTATTACAACTCAGTGTTTTGGGTTTGGCAATGGCCGCTTTGGTCATCCAGAGCAAGATCGGGCCATATCCCTTAGAGAGGCTGCGTTGCTACAAACGTTTCCAGCTAATTATGAATTTGTAGAACCTAGTGAACCTATTGTATTTGATCGGGTAGGAAAAATGATCGGTAATGCTGTGCCTGTCAGATTGGGTGAGGTTATTGCACAAAGCATCCTTTCACATATTAATGAGTTTTACAGCTAGGGAGTTGTAGAGGTAGGTGTATCCAGATAATCTTGTCTGGAAAGATACTGATCAATGTTTTCTAATATCTGTCTTAAATACCTGACAACTTTATTCTTAATTTCTAAAAGTTCATCTGCTGTTTTATCTCTTCCTACTTCAGTAAATGATTTAAATCCATGAGCAAGATCATTTCTATTTGTCTTTACCGTTAGCAAATCCTTTCCATCTCCAGTCCTTGCATAATCGGTTTGATGTGAAAATCCATATTCACTTGCGGTATCTCTAATTTTTCGACCATCAAGATTACCTGAGAATAGCTCACCTTTATCAAATCCAGCAGCAATAATATCAACAGCAATTGTATTAATAGTTGAAAGCAATCGGTCAGGATTGCGTCTCTTGAAATTCTGAAGGACTACCTTCTTAAGTTCAGGTCTAATTTGATCATAGGCAATACCTCTGATTTTCAGTTCATCAAAGATTGCTTCTATTGCATTTCTCATCGTTGCTTCTACTAAGTTATAAAGAAGCAGGAAAGCACTTGCTTTCAAGGTTTTCAATAGATCGCTATCAATCACCTTAATCTTTGGATTACCATTTTTATCCTCCATACTGATCTTAGTGGTAGCCTGCTCCAAACTCTTGAGAAAGATAAAGTATTTACTGACTTCTTTGGAGCGATCTCTGAAGTCTTGGAATAAGATACTATTCATGAATTGCCAAGGAGTTGATCACGTACATATTCAATCCGACGAATCACTTTTGGTTTAGAATTACTCGCATCAGAAGTTGTATATTCCTTAAACTCATCCGAGTCCAGCCAATCCATTGAGGTTGGCTCCAAATTAGGATTTTCTCTTAAAGCAAGTGCAGTGCCAACCGAGATAGCTTCAAATCTAATTCGAGGAGTAGTTTTATACTTTTTACCTTTGCTAAATCCATTCGGAAAGTAGATGTCTATAAAATCCAACATGGCTTCAAATTCTAGCTGCATACTTTCTTTGGGAAAGCTATCATGATTATGCTCTTCTAAGTATTCATTAAGAAATTTATTTACCTGGCGCTCAAATTTCTTATAATTATTGAGATAAGCAAAGAATCTTAGTACAAATTCCTGTGGTTCACGCCTGTCAACAGCGACTTGTGAAAGTGGGCATAACTTACGAAACTTATCATTTTCTGACAATCGCTCAATAAAGTCTAAAAACGGACCACGCTGTATCCCTTTCCGCTTTTCCATGTCATTCAAAACTACACTACCTGTGTTGATCCGCTCAAACATATCCCTTCGGATAGCTTCATCTGCTTTTTCTGTTAGCTGAATCATGCGAAGAGTAGTTCTTTTAAAGCGTCTTTGACGGGAAAGAGGTAAGTCACTAAACTTGAAGTTGTTTAATTTTTTAAGTTTTTTGAGATTTTGTAGCGTTAAGTCATTACTAAGGAATCTGGTCAGAGTCCTGATTCTCTGAGTCCCATCTATAATTTCCAAACGGGCTTCATTCTCTTCATCTGGGATATCTGCGACAAAAATATATGGAATAGGCAAGCCTAGTAAGACAGATTCGATAAATTTTGATTGTCTTTTATCATCCCAGACTATTTCCCGCTGGTAGTCAGGAATGAATAACTCATTTGTATCATCTTCTCGTCCGTCAAGGTACTTTTGAACGAGAATCTCAACGGGGTACTCTTTGGTGTCGTAGTCTACAGGCTTTTGCTTTTCTCGGATCTCTGCTTCAGCAGATTCTCTCTGCTCATCAGTTATGTTTGTAGACTGCTGCGAATTCACGGCTCTGTACATTGGACGCTCCAATACGCTATGGAGGGAATCTACGTGTTTCTTGGTCTCCAGAGTATCATCTTATAAGTATACTTAATTGACTTCGTAATATCTTGATTCAAGAAAAAGAATCATGCTTCTCGTCTGTAATGAATAGCTATAAAACTAGCTAGGTGAGATGCTCATGAAGAAATATAGTTAAAATGCGTTGGCTGGCTTATACAGCGTGTAATCGCCCCATCGCACTCGCCAATTCAGGATGTCCCGCTTCAATCAGGGCGCGATCGCGTATCCGACAAGAATCACATACCCCACAGGGTTCCGCTTCTCCCTTGTAGCAGGACCAAGTTTCCGCAATGGGTACCCCTAGTTTTAGCGCTCGGCGGACAATATCAGTTTTGGAATCGTTTACCAATGGGGCGATCAGTCGGGGGGCATGGCCTTCCAACCCTGCTTTAGACGACAACAGGGCCAACTGCTGATAGGTTTGTAAATATTCGGGCCGACAGTCCGGGTAGCCGGAATAGTCCACTGCATTGATGCCTAGATAAATCGCCTCTGCGTTTTGGGCTTCTGCTAAAGAGAGGGCGATCGCAATAAACACCGTATTCCGACCGGGCACATAGGTGGAGGGAATTTCATCGGGCTTGACTCCATCGGAGGGAATGGCTTGAGAGGGTTCGGTCAGGGATGACCCGCCCCATTGGGCCAGATTGACCTCTATTGTGTAGTGTTGGGTGATCCCCAGGAGAGCGGCAATTTTGGTGGCGGCGGTTAATTCCCGCTCGTGGCGCTGACCGTAGCGAAAGGAGAGGGCGATCAGGTCATACCCGTCGGCGATCGCTTGAGCCGCAGATGTGGCCGAGTCTAAGCCACCAGACAGTAAGATAATTGCTTTGCGGGTCATCTTGCACCTCCGATCTAAGTTGAGGATAAATGGATCTATGTTTGCTGAAACAGCAGATATGGATCGTAACCTGACAGCCACTAGAAGTCACTAGAAGCCACCAGATTTCTGTAGATTTAGACCGGATTGAGATCCAAAAGATTTTTTTCTGTTTGGAGCATTTGATACAAATTCAGGGAGGGGGACTGGGCATACTATGGGAGAGACGAGCTTTGCACAAAAGTTCTACGTTTGAGATTGCACATATTAGACAGAGGAGCGGGGCGTTTGGCGGCTTGCTCCTTTGTTTTTGGGGAGTTTTTGGTGAGTTTTTGAGGTGGGGGGCGATCGCCCTTTCCTTCCCGCCGCAACCCATCACAACAACCCATCCCGACAACCCATCACAACGAATCCGGATCGATCCCCTGCTCTCGCAGTTTTTGCAGTAACGCCTGATAGTTGGCCTCTGCCTGTTGTGCCCGTTCTCGTTCAGCGTTGGCCTGAGTCTCCGCTTGCTGTGCCCGTGCTTGTTCCTGTTCTATCTGTTCCCGCTCGGTGGGAATCCACTGGCCATCGCCATCGTACCACCGTAGCCATAAGCCATTGCTGCCTTCGTAATAGCCGGACCAAATTCCTAAGCCTAACTTTAAACTCTCAAACCAGAAACGAGCGTCGGGTAAGTCTAACTCTCGGTACTGGATGCCGTCTAGTTGGAACAGGCGGAATTGATTTTGGTAGCGATCGTTCACGCCGTAGTAGGGAATTCGCAGCAACCGCTCATACACGTCCCATTTGCGGGGGGACTGGTCAATGCGACGCACGGTTTCACCCAAATCATCGGCCTCGGTGCCAGGAGATAAAAACTCCATCACTAAAAAAGGGGCGACAGATTCTTGCCAAATTAGATAACTCCAGCGCAAATCTTGCTGACGACCCAGATTGGGCATCCCCAGGCACATAAACCAGTCGGGGCGCTTATACAGTCTGGGATTGCGGGAATCGTAGTAGAGGTTGAGATCACTAGCGATAAAAATGCCCTCGTTGGTGGATGCAGCCGTGGATTCCGTGCCCTGTCCGGGAGACATGGGGAGCGGATAGCAGGGCGACTGGCAGGTTTCCCGCAGCAACTCCGCTTGCATTCGGTGAAATTCGTCTGGCAACCCTGGCTCTCCAACTTCCTCGCTGGGCAAATCGTACATGGTGGGTAGGGGGCGCTGATGGTTGGGGGAAAACTCATACATTGGACTCACCTCACACAACGATCTAAACCTTGTCCTCCAATTCTAGTTCTAGAATACTATATTTGGGACATTTGGGGTGAAATTTGCTGGCCATGACATAGCAGCACGATTTAAAGGGTGCGTTACGCTTTGCTTACAGCACCCTACATGATCGGCGCGATCGCCTTACGGTTTAAGGGGTGCGTTACGCTTCGCTTACGGCACCCTACGCAATACTAGTGGGGGCGATCGCCATACGGTTTAAGGGGTGCGTTACGCTTCGCTTACGGCACCCTACGTGTACTAGCTATGATCCCAATTTTTGGCGCAAGGTGGGGGCGATCGCCTCCAATTCCTCTTGTTTTACCTCTTCTTGATCCCCGGAAGCCAACCACTTGAGTTGTACTGTTCCCTGTTCTGCTTCGGCATCACCGAGGATAAAACAGGCAGCGGCTCCACTGCGATCAGCCCGTTTGAATTGTTTGCCAAAGGCACTGCCGCTCAGATCCAATTCCACGGCAAAGCCCAGTTGACGCAGTTTTTGGGAGAGAGTGAGGGCATTGGCTTCGGCGCGATCGCCCCGTGACACCACATAAAAATCCACCGTTTGAGCAGCAACGGTCCCGTGTTCTTTCACTAGCAACAGCAACCGCTCCACCCCGCTGGCCCAGCCTACTGCCGGAACATCGGCACCACCCAATTGCGCGACCAACCCATCGTAACGGCCCCCCGCACAAACCGTGGCCTCGGTGCCCAATTCCTCCGCTTGAATCTCAAAAACCGTGTGGGTGTAATAATCCAGCCCCCGGACCAACTGGGGATCAATGGTGTAAGCAAGACCCAAATCGGTCAGCAATTGCTGCACCTGCTCAAACCGCTGGATGGAATCAGCACTCATTTGCTGAAGCAAGGTGGGCGCGTCTTGGATAATGTCGCGGGTACGCTCCACTTTGGTATCCAGAATCCGTAGGGGATTACGGGTGAGGCGATCCTGGGAATCCGGGTCCAAGTCCTCCTTATAGGGAGTTAAATAGTCCACCAGGGCTTCCCGGTAGGTTTTACGATCTTCAAAGCTGCCAATGGTATTGAACATCAACTTGGGTGTTTGCAACCCCAAGGCGGCGAGAAAATTCATAGCTACGGCGATCGCCTCAGCATCCGCCCTAGCCGCCCCACTGCCCAACACTTCTACTCCAATCTGGTGAAACTGGCGCTGGCGACCCGCTTTCGGTCGTTCATAGCGAAACATGGGACCACTGTACCAAAGCCGTTGTACCCCGCCCTGAGCCTGGAGATTATGCTCAATCAAAGCACGGGCCACCCCAGCCGTATTTTCCGGGCGCAAGGTCAAAGAGCGATCGCCCCGATCGGTAAAGGTGTACATCTCCTTACCCACCACATCCGTTGCTTCCCCAATGCCCCGCTCAAACAGATGGGTCGGCTCAAAAATCGGGGTGCGAATTTCCTGGTAGGCAGCCCGGTGGAACGTGGACCGAGCGATCGCCTCAATGTGCTGCCAGTAGCCCACATCCTCCGGTAGAATATCCTTGGTTCCCCGCGCGGCTTGAACCGTCACCATAAACTTCCCTCCCCTCAACATCCATGACACAATCGCTTGTCATCCTAATCCAATGTAGGACGAAATGGGAGGATGACACCCCCACCGATCTGGCCTGATTTTCCCTCAATCCACACTTTTGACCGGATCGACTTCCAGCTAGACCGACTCCATGCCTGAACCGACTCCTGCCGCGATCAACGACCCTAGCCTGCCATTTGCCCCTAAACTGCGGAGTCGCAACTTCAGCCAGGGTCTCCTCCCCCTGAGTAGGGCGGTAGGGTGCAGCAATTGACTTGGTCGATGCAGACCTTCCCCCATTTCAACGCCCACCGTACCAGTTCAACCCGGTTACTGGTGGCAGTCTTCGTCAGAATATTACTGATATGGTTATCGACTGTGCGTTTGCTGATGGCTAGCTCTTCAGAAATCTCCTGATTGGTCATGCCAATCGTTACCAACTCAACAATCTGCCTTTCTCGCTCCGAAAGAGTGGTTGTTGTCTCTTTCGCAGTGCTATCCACCATGATTTTGTACCTATGTATATCTACTCAGTGCTTGGTCTTCATTCTAGGGTTTCTCAGTTAAAAATGGGTAGATCCATAGATAACACCGCCAGAATCTTTGGGTGACTCGACAGTCACATCTCCGTAAATACCGGGCTAAGAGTTCCGATCCCTAGTGGAGTTCTTCATTTCTTCATCTAATCTTGAGGACATATTGAGTTCTTGACCACATCGGCTTGGCCAAAAGGCCATTCGCCTATAATTCGGGCAGGGATTTTCACGTCCCTATGGTGTGCTGGTTCTAATAGGCCTAGCGAATTCACTGACGGTAGGTCCGGGGCGATCGCTCAATTGTTAAATCATTTGGAAGAAAACACGCAGATTAGGCAGCCAAGAGGTAGTCCTCGGACTGTTGTGTGTCCTATTGTTGACATTGTTGTCCATCCCTCCAAGCGCTAGACACTGTCAAGCTACAGTGAAGCATGGGCGCATGATTCATCAGAACTTTAATGACTGCGCTTGATATTGGTGCATCATAAATCTATCAGGGTGCTCCCCTGAACCTTGGCTAAACAACCGAACTATTAGCCTGATGTCTACGAGGTGTCATGATCCACGATGCGGCCTAAAATTTTACTGACCTCCTTTGCAACCTGGAAGCCGGAACAGCCGTCAAATGCGTCCGATGACCTGCTGGCGGAGATTTTGCCGCTCTATCAGGACCGTGAGCACCTGCACTGGCTGCGCCATCTGCCCGTTGATTTCCAAAAAGCTCCAGCAAAGGTCATCCAAGCGACCCAAACGTTGAGACCCAATGCGATTATTTGCTGTGGCATGAAGGAAATTGGAACTCATATTTGCGTTGAAAAGCAAGCCGTTCAAGACGGTGCAACCCTCTACACCGACGTTAATCTGAATTGGCTGATTGCAGGTCTTGCCTTCACCCAGGTCAGCCATGATGCAGGAGAATTTGTCTGCAACCGACTCTATTTTGATCTTCTGACTCATTTGCAGCAAGATAGTTCCCGGTTTCCCGATCAACCCCAATGTCCCTGCATTTTTGTCCACATCCCTGTATTGACCCAATTTAATCGAGATCAAACCGTTGCCGACTTTCTGACCATTTTGAGCCGGATACACGGGATCGCATCTCTCCATGCCGCCGCTGCCATCCCCCTATCCGCCTAACTCAGGCAAACCGGGCTAGCCCATCATCGCGGCAAGCTGTTGTAGCAGGGCTTGATCGCTGTAAGGCTTGGTGCAATATCCTCTGGCCCCTAGGCCCATTGCTAGCTTACGGTGCTTTTCCCCACTGCGTGAAGTTAACATCATCACCGGGATACGTCGCAAGGTTTCATCCGCTTGTAGTTTGGCGAGGAGTCGATACCCATCCAGCCGGGGCATTTCCACGTCGCAAATCACGGCATCCATTGTCTGACCACTGGTCAATTTTTCTAGGGCATCCAGACCATCTTTGGCCTGTTCGACTCGATAGGCGGCTTTTTCTAACGTTCCAGCCAACAACTGTCGTACGGCGATCGAGTCATCAACAATCATGATCTTGAGGGGCTTCGGGGGAGATTTCGGGAAGGGTTGTGGTTCCCGTACGGATCGTGATCTGAGGGAGGGTTGGGTCTTGCCTGATCGTTCGGTGGCTGGAGATGCTGTCAGCAAACGACGGGGATCAGGGGTAGAGCCAGCGATCGCAGACCGTTGGTGGCTAATCACCCAATGCAACATGGCCGAAATGTTGAGGAGGGGAACGACTCGGCCATCCCCCAAAATCGTGCAGCTACTAAAGCCTTCGGGTAATGCAATGGTCCCCGCCACTCGGCGCACCGTGACTTCCTGCTCGCGCCAAGACTGTTCGACTTCAATGCCCGTGACTTGGGTGCCCCGTTTGACGATTAAGACCGATGGAACTTTGAGACTGGGGGGCGTTTCCAACTCATCAGGAATACTACGGGGACAGTGAAAGGTGAGCCACTGGCTGAGGCGGATCAAATTGGCTGTTTTGCCATCATATTCAAAGACCTCTTGGCCTTGCTCCGTGCTAATTTGGCTGGATTCCAGCACAATCATTTCATCAATGGCATCAACGGGCACCGCCATTAACATGCCATTACTCTCGACCAGCAAGACGCGGGTAATGGCAAGGGTGAGGGGAAGGGTCAGACTAAAGGTGGTGCCGTGGCCAGCACGGGTGGTAATTTTGATATCGCCGTGGAGTTGTTGGAGGCGATCGCGCACCACATCCATGCCCACTCCCCGACCGGATAGATCCGTTGTCGCCTCGGAGGTGCTAAAACCCGGTTCAAAAATTAGCGACAACAGTTCTTCTTCCGACGCGGCCCTAAGCAGGGTTGCATCCAATCCCATCCGAATAGCGCGACTGCGAATTTTCTCCAGATCAATCCCGCGCCCATCATCACTAATACTGATAATCGTTCGATTTCCCTGGTGACTGGCATGAATCGCAATGGTGCCAGCTTCTAGTTTCCCCTGTTGGCGGCGGGTTTCTGGATCTTCCAAGCCGTGATCAAAGGCGTTGCGCACCATGTGCATCAGCGGTTCACTCAACCCATCTAGAATGGTGCGATCGATCAGGGTGTGGCCACCATGCAGCTTAAAAACCACCTCTTTGCCATGGCGCAATGACAGTTCTCGCAGGGCTTTGGGAAAGCGGTTCGTGATATCCACGAGGGGACGCATCCTGGCATGGGTCAGTTCTGTTTGCAGTTGCCGAGCCGTTTTATTGAGATTGCGGGCCGCCTGCTCGCTTTCATCGAGGTTCAGGCCCAGGTCTTCCGCTACCTCCTGGATTTTCACCATTCCTTCCATCACAGTTTGGAATAGATGATGGAGATCGGTATACCGATCCATCTCCAGAGCATCAAACTGGTGTTCCCATAGAGAGGGCAGGAGAGCCAGCTCCTGTAAAAGGGCATTGGGGTCGGCCTCGCCCAAGTCCAGGATAGTTTCATGTTGAGTCGTCGCTCCCTGGGACGCGACCAGGGACGTGGGTCGTAAGGATAACCCGTCTTGCTCCATATTGTGGGCAACATTTTGATCATAGGCGGATTGGAGATGGGTGTTGGCTTGATTGAGAACTCGGACTTGGCGACTCAATCGTTTGACCAAGCTCCGAAGGCGTTTGAGATAAAGGGTTAAACCATTGCGGTCAATGGTTAGCTCACCGAGTAGATCATTGAGTTGGTTGAGGTGTTTGACATTGACTCGCACAAAACCCAGATCTTCTTCGGCAGCGGGAGAAAGTTCTGATTTTCTGGGGGTAAGGAGTTGAAATTCAGCCGTAGAGGGTTCTGGTGTCGTGGGAGCAATAGTAACGGGGAAGCTTAGATCATGGGTAGATGGGGATTCTACTGCCAAGATGGGGTTAGCTGCAACAGATGGCTGGGGCGGATCGGCAAAGGGGACGGCTTGGGGCCGATCAGGGGTTGGATCAATGCTCGGATCAAGGGTTCGATTAGGGGTTCGATCAGGGCTTCGATCAGGGCTTCGATCAGCCGTTGCATCAACGATCGACTCGACCATCGTAGGCGCATTGATGGCAGAAGCGTCAGCAGGAAGAGAAACTTGAGCAAAGAGGAGATCTAAATCGGTCTGGGGAGGGCGATCGCCCTCCATTTTTGGTTCTGGTTCGCCCTCCATTTTTGGTTCTGGTTCGCGCTCCAGTTCTAATCCTAGTTCGCCCTCCAACTCCAACCCCGGTTCGTGCTCCAGTTCCGGCCTTAGTTCGTGCTCCAGTTCCGGCCTTAGTTTGTGCTCTAGATCCAGCCCTAGTTCGTGCCCCAACTCCGACTCCAGTCCTAGTTTGAGTTCCTGCTCTGGCCCTGGTTCGTGCTCACATTCCAGCACCAGATCAGAGTTCAGTTCCGGTTCTAGACCAGACTTCAGATTAGCCTCTCGATCAGGTTCCAGTTCCAGCACAGGTTCACGCTCCAGTGCCAACAACAATTCTGGCTCCAGTTCTAGCTCAGACTCATGGTCAAGAGGTGGCGTTGATTCCGGCTCTGGCTCCAGTTCGTGTCCAAGTTCAGCCCCCCGATCAGACTCGTGCCCAACTTCAACCTCAACCTCAACCTCTAGGTCTAAGTCTAGGTCTAAGTCTAGGTCCAGGTCCAGGTCCAAGTCAGGATCAAGCCCTGCATCGTTCCATAGCGCCTCTAAGGTTTCGGTGATTTCTGTATGGGATAAAATTGCCTCTTCATCCGTAGAATCAGCAAACAACTCGGCCATCAGTTCGCTAATCTGACGATCGGTTGATGATGATTCAGGCGACAGATCAGAATCTTGCCCGGATGAAGTGTCGGGCGCGGTGTCGTCCAAGGTTGCGGTCGGTAGATTTTGAGGGGCTGGTTGTTCTGCTTGGTTTACCAAACCCGTTGGCGCTAAATTAGCTTCTTCTAAACTCGCTCGCTCTAAATCAGCTTCTGGCGCTAAATCAGCTTGCGCTAAACTCGTGGATGCTAAATCAACGGCTGAATCTAAATCAACGTCTGGATCTAAATCAACGGCTGAATCTAAATCAGCTTCAGCCCAGTCAACGTCCTCAACACTAGCCTCAGCCTCAGCTTCAGCCTGATCAACGTCCTCAACACTAGCCTCAGCCTCTTGCTTATCTAGCCAGTCCGTCAAATCAACAATCGCAGTTTGCTCCAGATCAATCAAATCTGGGCAGGGGGGATCATGTTCCCCCTTACTTTCCAGGGATTGACTGGCTTCATGGGTAAAGGCTTCAATCAGAGTCGGGAATTCGGACGGGTCTAGTTCAGCCGCTGCATCGAAGCTATCCCTGAAATTATCTTCCACTTCATCATCATCAACAATATCATCCAAGTCGTCAAAGGACAGGGTTGGCTCAGAACTCGCAGCAAACCCTGGGACGCTATTCTCAGAGAGGATTATCTCAGTGGACACGGTGGCCAAGAAATCCATTGGGTCAATCTTAGGGTCCAGTTGACCCCACAGTCCGGGAATTTGGATGGTTGAGGGGAGGTGATCAAGTTGGTTCGTGAGGACAAGAGACTGCGATCGCCGCCACTCAGCAACCGCAACGTGAGCAATCTCCCCAATACGGCTGGGGGCAAGTTGGATAGTATGTGCCACCGATGCACACAAACGGCAGAATGCCGTCAGTTGCAACATTGCGCCCAATCCGCCGAGCTCTTGGGCTAGGAGAATCACCTCTTCGCCAAGACAGGGGGGATTGGGGATATCGAGGAGAGCTTCTAGACGATTGAGACAGCCGTCCACTTCTGTTTGAAACAGAATCGGCATGATGTCTTGCTCTTCATCCAACGTCAAGACAGGTGTGGCTTTCTCCTCCTTGGGTTCACCGAGGCGATCGCGCAGTTGGTCAAAAATAGGCTGGGCCGTCTTCTGGAGCCAATCTGGGGGAAGAGGTCGTCGTTGGCGATCGCAGTTCACGACCAGTTGCAAACAGTCCACGCCTGACAGCAGTAGCGTTTCCAGTTCACGGTCTATTTTTAGCGTACGCCGCTGCACCTTCAGCGCCTTCAGTGCATCTTCCATCTGATGGGCAAGCTGACTCAGGACCGGGAAGCCCATCAAACTGCCGCCCCCTTTCATGGAATGGGCAGCACGGAGGGCCGCATTAATCTGAGCCCCCTCAATGGCCCGACTCGATAATTCCAGCAATACCGCATCTAGCGTTCGCAGATGATCGTCAGCCTCATCTAGAAATTGCAGTTGAATTTCGCGTTCTTTTGCGTCTTGCATAGCTCTCCAGGCGAGTGAGATGCTCCTGCCGCCTCTCCTCTGATATCTTTTAATTGATTTGCAGATTCTTACTTATCAATACGCACCCCAGGGATGCAAACAGGAGGGTAGAGTGGAGGCTCTAGACCTAACGAGTCTGGGCGTTATCCCGTGATTTGTTGACTGCTATTTGTCAGAATCGTCCTCGACCTTAAAAGTGTTGACAGATTCCTGGAGGGTTTGGGCGATCGCTACCGTTTCTTGCAAAGAGTTGGAGACGTGCAGCGACGATTGTGACGTTTGTTCCGACACTTTGGCCATATCCGCCATCAACCGGGCCACCGATTCCGACGTTTTCACCTGGGACACCGTCGCCTCTGAAATTGCGGCAACCAAGTCATCAATTTGACGGGACACGACCCTAATTTGGCCCAAACTATTTTTGGCATCTTCCACCAACTGGGTTCCTTTCACCACTTGACTCGTGCCAATTTCCATCGCCTCTACTACCTGGCTGGTTTCGAGTTGAATATTTTCGACAATCAGCTCAATTTCCTGGGTGGCTGCTGCCGATCGCGCTGCAAGTTCTCCCACTTCCTCCGCCACCACCGCAAATCCCTGCCCATCCTCCCCTGCCCGAGCCGCCTCAATCCCCGCGTTGATGGCTAACAAGTTAGTTTGCATCGCAATTTGATTAATCAGCGACACCACTTTGGAAATTTGCTGAGAGGCTTCACCCAATCGCTTCACTTTCTTCGCCGTTTCTCCTACTGTGGTCCGGAGGCGTAAGATTGTGCGAACCGTTTGATCCATCGCCGCCCCTCCCGTCTCAGCGGTCATCGCTGCGGTGTGAGCCACATTAGCGGCATCTTGTGCCCGTTGTGCCACCACCGTAATCGACTGAATCATCTCCTCCATTGACGCTAAGGTGCTGGTACTTTCTTCCGCTTGCTTGAGGGCTGCGTCCGCCAACAAGCGAATGGACGCAGAATCAGCTCCCAAGGCAGTGTTAACTTGATCCGATGAGTCCTTCACCTGAATCACGATTTGGCGCAGATTTTCAATAATGGAGTTAAAGAAATCGGCCACTGTTCCAATATCCCCCGCTGTGACATCCGCCCGAACAGTTAAGTCACCACTGGCCACATGTTCCACGTCGCTGAGCAGATCCACCAATTGCAGTTGTAAGGACTCCTTTTGTTGCCGCTGCTGCTCCGATAGGGCTTCGGCGGCCAGCCGCGCTTCTTCCTTTTGCTGGAATAACTGGCCTTGATTGAGGGCGTAGCTGAGTTGAATCGCCAGTTGTTTGAAGAAGTTGGCCTCGCCTTCGGTCCACTCACGGGGGCGATCGCATTGGTGGGCAATCAATAAGGCTTCCAACTCATTGGCCACCAACACTGGGACCACGAGGTTGGCCCGAACGTGGTAAGGCTCGAGCTGATCGAGATGACATTGAGTCAAATCGGCTTGGTAGACATCCGCGATCGCCACCACCCGCCCCTGACGATACTGGTCAACGTAGTTGTCGGCAAAACAAGGGTCATGAATGGCATCCTCCAAGGAGATCGGCCATTCCTCACCCACAGACTCAGCCGTAACAATGCCCTGCCAATCCTGATCGAACTCATAAAAGACCACCCGATCCGCTTGCAAGACGCTCCGCGCACTGTCAACCCACAAGTTAAGGGTTTCTTGGCGAGACATGGAGGGTCGCATTTGAATCGCTAACTCAGCCAGAAAACTCGCTCGTGCGGCTTCTTGGGTTTGTTGTTGTGCCTCTCCCCTTAGTTGCTCCTCTGATTGCACAATGGTGTCAGCCAAATCGTTAAAGGTGTCGGCCAACTGCCCAATTTCGTCGGTGGTGTTCAACTCGGCCCGAATCTGGCGATCGCCTGCAGCAAATTGTTGGGTACGACGTTGCAAATCCTTCAATGGTCTTGAAATCGATCGGCCTAGGGCGATCGCTAACACCACGTCAACCCCCAGCACCGCCCCTGCGATTAATAGTTGAATTCGCAGACTATTGCTAATCAACGCATTCAAAGGCGCTTCTGACGTTCCCCGCACTAGAACAGCTACAACTTGATTGTTAACATCGCGCACGGCTTTCGCTGCAACAGAATAGGTATGTTGGCCAATTTTGATGCGATCGCTAACAACTTCTGTGGGAGATTGAACCGCTGCCTCTAATATTTCAGTATTGGGCAGAGGAACATTAATTTGTCCTTGCATGTTGGCAACATCACCACCATCAATCGAGGTTGCTAACTGAAATGAACCGTTTTCTTGATGCTGATAAACAGCAGCATATCCCGTGCCAAAAGCATCCAAGGTACCTTGAGAGATAGGGGCTTTATTGTTGACAATATCCCCTGATATCAACACACCGACTACATCATCGTTTGCCGGATTCAAAACCGGAGTCGCCGTGTACCGAATCAGTGCATCTTGAGCATTAAACCCATCGGGTAGCGGTGAGCCTTCCCGTTCCAATTCTTCAGTGCTGACAATAGCACTGGATTTAATTTGTTGACCTGTTTCTAATACCTGGCTCACCAATCCAACCGGATCGAAAATCTGACGACTTCGGTCAGTATTCGCATTGGCAATAATCCGTAAATCTCGACCAACAAGGGTTGCATACTCAATTTGACGAGCTGTAATTTCATTTTGAAGAATCTGCTGGGCCTGGGCCTGTTCTATTGGTGTCAGGAGTTGACCATTGGCAATCAGTAGGGATGCTCTAATAATAGCCGGATTATCAGACTGGCCACGAAACCCAAAGCCCATCTGGTTAATTTTGACATTGTATTGAAGATCAACCACTGATACTTCTGATTCCGCCTGTTGATTCAACTGCGATCGCCCGGAGGAAATGATCAGAAATGAAGCCACCCCCATCAAACCCACGACCGCAATGACCTTAGAGGTAAACAAGCCAATCAACTGCTTGTTGCGTACAGGTAAATTGGCAAACCAACCTGATTTTGAGCGTTTGCTTGTGCTTAAATTTTGAGTAGAGACTACAGTGTCGCTAATGATTGGGTGTATCTCAGGGGTGACCTCTATCGAAGTTTCATCATCGTCAAGTGTCGTCTCGTCAAACGTCGTTCCACTATTTTTTTTCTCATCAAACTCCGTCTCATCAAATTTCGTCTCATCAAACTCTGTCTCATCAAACTCCGTCTCATCAAACTCCGTCCCATCAAATGTCATCTCGTCAAATGTTGTCTCGTCAAATAAAGCTTTATCCCCATTGGTTTTGGCAATATTTGAGGATAGTATTTCATCTGCCAGGGAGTCCGGGGACGAGGCGGTTAAGAGATCAGATTGAAGCGTACTTGGAGGGCGATCGCCTTCATGAGTATTAGGGATAATCTCTTCATTTGAAGAATTGTCAAAATCTTCTGACGTTTCGGAGCCAAGTTTAATAACCATACTAGATATTCCTGAGTAATGGGGATTGGGCGATCGCCTCGATATTTAATAGCAACGACATATTGTCATTCTGTAAGATATAGCCGTTCATATAAGGAATTAAAGTTGGGGATATATAACTCGGTGTGGCTCTGAACGCATCATCTTCAACTCTAATAATTCCCTCAATTTTATGAATTGCAAATGCAGCCCAGAATACGTCATTTTTAACAATAATTGCATCATAGTTTTTAGGGATGAATGAAATTTCCTCTAACCCTAAAACTTGACTAATATCAATTACCCAAATCACTCGACTCCGCCGATTAATCAATCCTAAAATATAGGGCGGCATATTAGGCATGATAGTGAGTAGTCTAGCTGGTAAAACGGCAACCTCCTGAATGCTTTTCATTGGCAGAAGTGCAGGAGTATTAAGATTCAAAAAAAACTTAAGATACGGAATACCAGATTCCTTTTCTTCCTGACTTGAGTCTGACAAAAATCGAGGTTGTAAAAGAGACGGTACCTCTGAACTGGTGGAAAAGCTCATTCATTTACGCTCATTCATTTACGCTCATTCATTTGCGCTCACTTATTTATCTGGAAATAGACATCACAGACTGGATAAGCTGTTCTCGACTAAAGGGTTTAGTAATATAAGCATCTGCTCCTTGCTTCATTCCCCAAAGGCGATCAATTTCCTGATTTTTTGAGGTGCAAATGATGATAGGAATATTTTGGGTGATTGGGTTTTTCTTGAGACTCCGACAAAGTTCAAACCCACTCATCCCAGGCATCACTACATCCGTTAGGATAATATTAGGCTTTTGCTCACATGCCATTGCTAAGCCTTCTTTGGCCGTAACAGCATTTAGGATTAAGAAACCACTTTCTCTGAGATAATGAGTCATTAGCTCCATTTCAGATGGAGAATCTTCAATAATTAAGATGGTTCCGAGCAGTGTCGTCGTCATACTAGTATTATCCTGTTAGAACTAGTGATTCACGAAAATGTAAACTACACAAAGATAGGAACTACAACCTAGGAATAAAATGCTAGAGAAAGTTCTATTTTTTTAATACATCTAATCTCATTGAGATCCGGAGAAAATAGGAAAAAAGTTTTTTATATTATTACTAACATCAACCCAAAATTGATCTCATTAGATTGGCCAATAAAATACATCTGAGGCGATCGCCACGGACTGATTGCAGGCTTACGGGGCTGGTTGACTGACAGAAATTGGGGCTTGGGTGCGGAAACCGCTCCCCTACAAGGGATTGGGACAATATAGGGGGCATGTCTCCTGACCAAAGGCAGGGACAAGGTTTTAGGCAGTTTTGTCAGTCAATCAGCTTACGGGGACGGATGCCGATGCAACTGGGAATAGCCACCCAGGGCCAGCAACCAGGTTACGACAGCGATCCAATGAAAAAACACTGGAGGCCAAATAGAACCAGACTGCAAATAGAGCAGGGTACAAGCTCCACCCAAGAGCGTGGCAAGGCCCAGAAATGTAGGGCGGCAGAACGTCCGACGATAGGCGATCGCCCCCTCTCGAACGGGCTGATTTGACGACCAGCGATCGCGCAGGGGCGCATGGATCAGGGGATGGGCTAGCACAAAGAGGCCCAGACTGATGGCACATTCTAGCCACTGTCCCCGTGTCAGGGTTCCCATAACCTCTTCTGGAGTCGGGAGAAGAATCAAGCGAAACAGACTTTCTTCGGCCACAGAAGGGAGGAAGAAGCTGACTAAAATCATCTGACCGTAGAACGCTGGATATGATCGAGACTGGGGCGGCACTTCCCGTTGCCAGCGGAGAAAACGGCAATGGAAGCCCAACCACAGCATCGCCACAGAAGCCGTGGTCATGGTGAGGGCGATCGCCCTCCAAGCGGGTCGGGGTGGCAGCGTCAGCACACTGGACAGCAACATACCGGACACGAGGCGGCGGCGAATTCGGTCTAGCCCTCCCGGTAGCGCCCAGGCATTGCGGAGCGGTTCCCCATAGGTCGCCAACTCGGATAGAGAGACGACTTGAAACCCTTGGGCACGTAGGGCAGGTAGCACTGCATCTAGGATCTGAACTGCCCGTTGTCCCCGCGTCGTGTGGCCTGCTGTCGGTTGGTCAAATCCAGCTTTGTCGCTATCGTGCAGGACGAGGATGGCCCCCGGTTGGGCATTCTGGAGAATCTGGCGAATCGCAAGGGGCACCGACGTGACGTAGGTGTCATAGGGCCAAATGCTACCCAGGGCAATATCATAGTTAAAATTATTGCCAGAATCGTGATCAGAATCATGGGCATGGGCTTGCAGCGTCTGCATATTACTGGCGCTACAAAAGCCTCCTGCTGGCCGAAACCATCGGGGTGGCGAAAATTGCCCCAAGATTTGTTCCGCGTCTGCCACCCGTTGGGCAAATTCAGCCGCTGTCGGGCGAATACTGCGGATATCCGTGGTGAAGTGATTGCCCAATTCATGCCCATGGTCCACAATAGCTTGGGCGAGGGCTGCACCTACGGGGGTGACCAATTTATCGCTAATCAGAAAAAAAGTAGCGTGGGCCTGATAGCGTTCCAGCAATGGCAGCAAGGCAGCAGTCGTATGTTGCGCTAAAACCGGATTCAAATCGGGACCATCATCAATGGTCAGAGCTAAGACGGGCTGGTCGGTGGCGATCGCATAAACCGCATTTGGACAAATGACCGGAGACAAACCACTCAGCAACCACAGCGGCTGCATCACGAGTGCAACCAAGAGACCCATGAGAAGCGCCCCTGCTCCAACCCCCAGCCCAACTCTGAGAATCCACCGTGATTGGATCATCCGCCCCTACCCTTGGCTTACAATCAGCCGTGGGTCCAAGCGAGGGCTACCGTAAGGAAAATGGAGCCACAAAGTAGCACTATAGATAACCGCAGGCTTGAAATCCAGAGTCGAACGTCTAATCTGGATACCAAAACATCCCCTTAATCCCCTCTGGGTCGGGCATAAAGCCCAAATTCTGATAAAACTCCACCACATGGGGGTCCGCAAATAAGGTGATATTGCTAATGTCATCGTTTCTTAGCTTTTTAATCAAATACTTCATCAGCGCCTTGCCCAGCCCCTTGCTCTGAAAATCAGGATGAATCACTACATCCCAAATCGTGGCGTTGAAGGCATGATCCGAGGTTGCCCGTGAAAACCCGATGAGGCGGCGGCGATTGCCCTGCTGTTCCCACATCGAAACCACCAGAAAGCTGTGTTGAATTGCTTTCTTGACTTTTCGTAGTGGGCGGCGAGACCAACCGACCGCATCGCACAGTTCTTCGAGGTCATAGAGATCGATATCCCGTTCAGTGGAGAAGAAAATGCGCTCCGTTTGGGGGGAGACAGGTGATAGCGACGCTCTGTCGCGCTTTTGGGCCGACGGTTCGGTCTTGGTGTCAGTGGTTGTAAACAAGCTCTTCCAGAAACCCATGCAGGCAGATTGATTTAGTAAAAGGTACAGCGCAATACTGTTAGTATATCTCTGCTGTCTCGCTTAACGGTGCTTTCCCAGAGAGAATGGGGAAAAGAAAACTGTCGCGGGGGGCATCGCCTGCCTCTCGCCATGGGAGTCATTGATCGATGGGACTGAGTGGTTAAATCCCCCCTGTGAGTTGAGATATTAGGGGAATCAAGATATCGGGAAAAAATGCCCCAATAAAGCGGCGTTATGGGGTAGGCTGTGACTCATGACACGGATGACCACCTGTTAAGCCACAAGACAAGACGGTTTCGATTACAGTATGATGCAGTGGAATTACTGCGCTGTGAGAGTCTACCCTCCAATTAGGGTTTCCTAGAGACAGGCGGTTTTTTGGGCCTGCTACGCTTGCCTCAGCAGGACGGGGTAGGCCATCGTTTGACTGTCAGTTCCTAAAAATCTTATGAGTACGTCAGTGCTGTCTTCCAAAATGGCTCCAGGTTTAAAACCATCTACCCTAGAACTTCTTAAGCGCTTCAATCGGGCGTTTCCCCAGTTCTATGAGCAATTTGTCAGCAGTGAAATTCAATTACAAAACCTACGACTAGCCTATCAACTATACAAAAGTCGGGAAGCGGTGATTGAATTAACGCCAGAGGGCAATAAAAGTGCTCTCCATTTTGCTTATCGTAATCAGTCTTTCTTACTGAGCGATATTTTTGGGGTATTGGCGGCGTACGGGCTGACGATCCATAGCCTCAGTCTCTATGGCCAAATCTACCCACCTATGCTGGTGTTTATCAAGTTGGTGGTGTCCCGCAGCGGCAAGACCCTTCCGGAAAAAACGGCGGAAAATGTTTGCCGTGCCATCAAAGAAGCGTTGGCGGGACGGTTTGAAGTTGAGGAAATGCTGGCGGTGGAGTTCAACCTCAATTCTGGCCTGGAAAAGGTAGAGACGGAATTTTATGTGGACCCGGTGTTTCATTTGCCTGCGTTGCTGATTGAAGCGGACAACCAACCAGGATTATTTTACAAGGTAATGTATGCGGTTTGGCAGGAGGATTTGCTGGTGGTCAACGCCAATTTGTTGGTCTGGCGGGGGCGGACGCGGTTAATTCTCTACTTGTTGGGGCCGAACGAGAGTTTAATTCCGGAGTACTTGGGCCAGAAAATTGCGGAGGGGATGCGATCGCGTCTGCTGGGTGGGCAGTTTTGAGTGGGGGAGTGGGGAGTGGGCAGTTTTGTGTGGGGGAGTGGGGAGTTGGGGAGGTCGGGGGTCTGAGTATTCCTGTCTAATTTTGTGAATCCTGGTATGCTGTGAGATGAGCGC
>JBFRWC010000160.1:0-8730 GCA_051439365.1 Leptolyngbyaceae cyanobacterium | reverse complement strand
ACGGCGGCACCGGGTTGGGTCTCACCCTCGTGAAGCGCCTGGTCGAAATGCATGATGGTCGGGTCTCGGTCGAAAGTACGGTGGGCGTAGGGAGTTGTTTTACGGTGGAACTGCCCTGTCCGATTGTCCCTCCTGTTCCCACGTCCCAGCCTGTGCTCTCCACCCCAGAGTCGGCGGGTTCCATTGTGGAATCGGCCCCGTTATCGAGTCAGCCTTTGATTTTGTTGGTAGAGGACAACGAGGCCAATATTTTCACGATCTCGAATTACCTGCAAGCCAAAGGCTATCGGTTGGCGATCGCCCACAACGGTCAGGAAGCGATCGACCTTGCCCAGCAAATAAACCCGGCCTTGATTTTGATGGATATTCAAATGCCAGAAATGGACGGAATTGAAGCAATCACTCACATTCGTGGGTACACTGATTTAGCGGATGTTCCCATCATTGCTCTCACAGCGTTGGCAATGGAGGGCGATCGCGATCGCTGCCTAGCGGCTGGCGCAAACGACTACCTCAGCAAACCCGTCAAACTCAAACAACTCGTGAACACCATGGAACAGCTTTTAGACCCCTAGACCATAGGAGCTTGGATTTATTAAAGTGCCTAGACTATAGGCCCTTGGCAATAGGAGACTAGCCCCACGCCCCCACGGGGAACCTCTCACTTCTGTAAAACCACGAGCAGCCCTCATCCCCCAGCCCCTTCTCCCGTTCTGGGAGAAGGGGGGCCGGGTCGAAGTCCCTCTCCCGTTTTGGGGAGAGGGATTTAGGGAGAGGGCAACTTCACGTTGCAAGAGTGAGATGCTCCCAGACCCCACCGTAGAGCCACAGTGGCATCCAGCCTCATTACAGGAAATCCCCATGACCAAACCTGCCATTTTGATCGTTGACGATGAACCGGATAACTTTGATGTGATTGAAGCCTTTTTAGACGGACAAAAAGGACAAAATTATCAGCTTCATTACACCGCAACTGGGTATCAAGCCCTCGAATCGCTAGACAGCATCCGGCCCGATTTAATCTTGCTGGATGTGATGATGCCGGGAATTGATGGCATTGAAACCTGCCGCCGGATTAAAGCTAACCCCCAATGGAAAATTATCCCCATTATCATGATTACGGCCTTGAGCGCCAAGGCAGACTTGGCGAACTGCCTTGAGGCGGGAGCGGATGACTTTGTGAGCAAGCCCGTGACGGCGGTGGAATTACGGGCTAGAGTCCATTCCATGCTGCGCATTAAGCAACAGTATGACCAACTCCAATCGGCTCATCAGGTTCAAAGTAATGCCCTGAATCTATTAGAACAAACCTTGGATACTCTTCATGGCAACCTTGCCGCCACCCTTGGGCATGAACTCAACACTCCTCTCAACGGGATTTTAGGCACGATTAGTTTGCTCCGGCTCAGCTTGGACACCATGAATATGGCGGAAGTTCGGGAAATGTTGGGGTGGATCGATGAATCGGCCCAGCGTCTCGAACACTTGGCCCAGAAGTTTCAGCTATATCTAGAACTAGAACTGGCGGCGAGTCAGCAGCGATCGCTAGAATCAGGGCCGACGGCGTTTCCTAGTGCCCACTTCACGGAACAAATGTTGGCAAAAGCCACCCGTGCCAAGCGCAAGGATGACCTTGTGCTATCCCTGGAGCGAACCAAGCTAGCCTTACCCGAACGTTACATCGTAACAATTTTTAATGAATTAGTGGACAATGCATTGAAATTTTCGCCACCAGCGACCATGATTAAGGTGGAAGGACGTATCAAGGGATACTTACTGCATGTCTCGGTGCATAATTTGGGTCGGGGGATGACAGAGAAGCAAATTGCTCAAATTGGAACCTTGATGCAGTTTGAGCGCCACGTTTATGAGCAGCAGGGGACAGGTATGGGATTAAAAATTGTTAAGCAGATTATCGAGCTTGTGGGTGGACAGCTATCGATTGTGAGTCAATATCAGCACGACATGACGGTGCAGTTCACATTGCCTTTGGCCCCTGCCTAAACATCATATGCTTTTATCGCGATGTTTTAGGCCATTTCTTGTAAAAAAATCACCAACCTGCGGTGCGTTACGCTGGCGCTTTTCGGGAGTGCCCTTTGGGCTATACAGCACCCTACAGCGGTATATTTTTTCTCGGACATCACCTTAATAACTCAGTTTAATGGGCTAAGTTCTCCGCGAAGTTGCCCTTGATACCCCTCTAAGCCTCTCCAAATTACGCTAACCACCATTCTACGGTCGTCATAGTTTTGCATCAGCAATGGCCACAGGATGGTAATCATTACTGGGATGACCCTCTATGTTTTCTATTCTTGTGATTGATGACGAACCGGACAATTTTGATGTCATCGAAACGTTTCTCAATCGGGACGATTACCAGCTACATTACACGGCCAGTGGTCAGGAGGCGATCGCTTCTCTTGCGGTTCTTCGTCCTGACTTGATTTTGCTGGACGTGATGATGCCCGGTATCGACGGCATTGAGGTGTGTCGGCAAATCAAATCCATGCCCCAGTGGAAAGCGGTTCCCATCATTATTATTACTGCTCTCACCACTAAATCTGATTTAGTCCGGTGCTTTGATGCTGGAGCCGATGACTTTATCAGTAAACCGATTAACCGCCTAGAACTTCAAGCCAGGGCGCGATCCATGCTCCGTATCCACCAGCAGTATCAGCAGCTTGAAACCTTTAACACCCGTCTTGAATCTGCGGTGCAGGAGCGGACTGAACAGCTTCAAACCATGATCTTTACCGACAGCCTTACCCAACTGCCCAGCCGGACCCATTTGATCCAGGCTGTCGATGAGCACATCCAAACTTGCCCAGAATCCTTGGCCCTCATTTGCATCGACTGTGATGAATTCAAATTAGTCAACGGCTCCTTTGGCCATGCCATTGGCGATCAATTACTGGTGGCGATCGCCCAACGATTAGCGACCTTATTGACTCCAGGGAACAGCTTAACCCGATTAGGAGGAGATGAATTTTGTTTCTGCTTGACCCAGATGGCTACATCCACTCAGCTAGAGTCCTTTATTCAGGAGATTTTAGCCAGCTTTAAGGCCCCCTTTGTGGTGGCCAATTGTGAGCTATTCATGACCGTGTGTATGGGTGTTGCTATTGTGCCCCGTGAGGGTACCCCCGTCCAATTTCCTTCTGCCGAAGAATTATTGCAAGACGCGGATACGGCCATGTACCAAGCCAAGCTGCGGGGGAAAGGCAGCTATCAAATTTTTGATCAGCCAATGCAAGACCAAATCCGCTATCGGCTCATGCTGGAGAACGATCTGCAACGGGCGATCAAACAACAGGAATTTATCCTGCACTATCAACCCATCATTCGGTTGAGCGATCGCTCCCTCCAAGGCTTTGAGGCGCTACTGCGCTGGCAACATCCGGAACGGGGCATGGTGTCTCCTGGGGAGTTTATTCCTTGTATGGAAACCAGTGGGCTCATTGTTCCGGTGGGAATGTTCGTGTTAGAAACCGCCTGTCGGCAACTTCATACTTGGCATCAGCAGGGGTGGGACCACCTGACGATGAGCGTCAATTTGTCGGTGCGGCAGTTTGCCTGCCCGACCCTATTGGCCGATGTTGATCGGATATTGGATAAAACTCAGTTGAATCGGGCCTCGCTTAAGCTAGAGATTACCGAAACCGCGATTATGGAAAATGCTGAGACCGCGATCGCCCTCACCCAAGCCTTGCGATCGCGCCACATCCACATCAGCATTGACGACTTTGGTACCGGCTATTCCTCCCTCAGCTATTTACACCAGTTCCCTGTGAATAGCCTCAAAATCGATCGCACCTTTGTCAACCAGCTTCAATCTGAAGACAATTGCGACTACCATGTCGTCGATACTATTCTGGCCCTGAGTGAACAGCTTGGGCTGTCCGTGATTGCTGAAGGAATTGAAACAACGGAGCAACTAGAGTGGCTGCGGAAACTGGGTTGTCAAGCGGGGCAAGGGTATCTCTTTTCTCCGGCCTTAGCATCCAGGGCCATTGAACAGAAGTATGGCATTGGCTCAGATTGTTCATCCCCCGCCACAACTGATGCCCTGATGCACAGCTACTAGGGCTACGCCGTTCCCCGACTCGGTAAGTCCAATGATGGCCGTAACCCTACTAGGGATAGGCGATCGCATTATCATGACTGAACTGGTGGTAATAGTCCATCGCCTCTTCTGGGTTGGTGGCGGGAAACTGAAGTTTAATTCCATTTTGGAAAAAAATCGTTAAACAATAGGCTTGGTTCACTGCACTATTCTTTAACCGTTTGCGCTCAATTTTGTAAACCATCGTCACTATACTTCTCCGAGACTTCTACTTTAAGGGCTTGGCGTTGGATATCACACTGAATCTACGTTTGGCCAATGTTCCAGGCAATAACCTAGGCTGGGGCAAATTGAATGCTCCTCAACCGCTAGGCTGAACATATCTACATCGGCCTGTTCCGTATTTCCGTATTTACCCTACTGCTGCCAAATACCGCAGTTGTGGAGAGCTGTGCCATTTTCTAAAACGTCTTCTGGTCAGCAATCCTACTGAATCTTGGGGTAAAAGTGATGGTGATACCGTCTTCTGCACCCGTTCTGCACCCGTTCCGGATCATTTTCATTGATGATGCTCCCTAGGTTTAAGATAAAGCATCAGAGGCGATCGCTCTGGACCGTAACAATATCTTGATGTTACTTACGAAAACGACATCAAGATGCGATGAAGCACTATCAAGGCTTTGTAAACAAACAAGACATCGTTTCTCACATCAGCTAGAGTTGCTTGGCAGGGTAACGGTAACTCGTAAGCCCTGTTCTGGTGAACCATTCTCACACGCACCTTGGGGCTGCGCCATCTCTCCACCCTCTAGAATGTTTTGCAAGCGAATGTCGCCGCCATGCCGCCGAATCACCGTCCGGGCCACAGCCAATCCGAGTCCAGTTCCGCCAGTGGTCCGGTTGCGGGATTGCTCCAACCGCACGAACGGTTTGAACACGGCTTCTTGCTTTTCTGGGGGAATGCCCGGTCCTTGGTCAGCGATCGCCACTTCCACCCCATCAGAAGACGTTACTATCGACACCGTGGCCACGTTGCCGTAAATCGAGCCATTTTCGATCAGGTTGGTGAAGGCACGGCGCAGGGCTGTCGGTTGTCCTTCAATAATCAGCCGTTTTGGAGGGGAGGACATGGGCAGAGACACGGGCAGAGACACGGGCGAATCCAATCCTTGGTAATCCACCTGATGTCCGGCATCGGCCAAATCATCACAAATACTTTGGAGTAAGCTGGCTAAATCCAAACGAGTGCGCGATTCTGGGGTGCTGTCTTCTTTCGCAAAGGCTAGGGTGGAATTGAGCATCATCTCCATTTGGGCCAAGTCGGATTGGGCTTTCTCCTGCTGTACCGGATCATGGATAAACTCAGAACGGAGGCGCAAGCGGGTCAAGACCGTGCGTAAATCGTGGGAGATGGCCGCTAACATGAAGGTGCGATCGCCAATCAACCGTTGCAAGCGTTCCTGCATTTGGTTAAACGCCTGGGCTGCCTGTCGCAGTTCCCAAGATCCCCGTTCCGGCAACGGGGGCGCATTGACATCCATTCCCAGGCGATCGGCAGCAGCGGCAAATTGGAGCAGGGGAGCGGTGATGCGCTGGGTGCCCCAAGCCGCGAGTAACCAAATGCCTAGGCCAGTTAAGATGAGCCAAAGGGGAAACTCTGGACCGCTGTAGCGTGAGCCAAATCCGATGGGCAGGGTCAAGATCCATCCCTGGGGTGTGGTGCCAGGTTGGGTCTGAATGGTAATGATGAGTTGGCGATCGCTGGGCCAAAGCGATCCGGGTTCACCGGGACGAGGCGGCGGTAACTGGTCTGGGGGATGGGTACGGCGGATCATCACCGTGACTGGATTGGCAATGGCTTGGGTTAAATGATCCTGAAATTGGGCAAGTCGGCGTTGGCGCTGGCGCGATGTCCAGCGTGGGGGAAAACGGGGGGAGGCGGGACGGTTGGGTCGCGTGTGAGGCGGGTTGGGAAGTGGGGGCCGTCGTGCGATCGGCGGTTTGACGAATGGCTCGCCTAGTGGCTCGACGAATGGCTCGCCTAGTGGCTCGACGAATGATTCTCCTAACGGTTCGACGAATGATTCTCCTAACGGTTCGACCCGCAACAAAGGATCATTGAGGGCCTGAAGGACGATGGGATACTGGTCGGGCGGTACGGTATCCAAGAGGGTGGCGATCGCAATCACTCGATTGCTCACGGTTTCCATCATCGTAGTGGTGGTGCGGAGTTGGCGATCGCGCCAGTACAGCACCCCGGTCAAACTTTGGGCCAGCAGCAAACCGATGGCAAAGAGCAGAGCCATCCTCCCCGTCATACTTTGAATCCACCAGCGCCATTTGCCACCTGCGAGCCATTGCGTCCACCGTTTCAGTTGGGAAGTCATTGCTGCGGCCTCACTCGTTTCACTGTGGGGGTAAACATGTAACCACCGCCTCGTACCGTTTTGATCAGTTTGGGTTCCTTCGGATTGGGTTCAATTTTGCGCCGCAACCGACTCAACTGCACATCAATGCTGCGGTCAAAGCTGATGGCGGCATACCCCTTGGTGTATTCCAACAACTGATCGCGACTCAAGACCCGTTGAGGATGCTCCACAAACGCTAACAGCAAATCAAATTCCCCAGCCGTCAAGCTGACGAGGGTTCCTGCTGCCGCTGTATTGGGCCAATCCATCCGCAACTCTCGCCTGCCCACATCCAAGCACCAGCCTTCAAAGCCGAAGCAATCTGTACTCTCCCCCTTAGTGGAGGTCTGAGCATAATCCACCCGCCGCAACACTGCTTTAATCCGCGCCAGTAACTCTCGTGGATTAAAGGGTTTAGTCACATAATCATCCGCCCCCATTTCCAATCCGATAATCCGATCCATATCTGCATCCACGGCAGTCAGCATGATGATGGGAATCGTGGAAGTGGCGCGTAATTGCCGACACAGGCTGAGTCCATCGTCCCCCGGCAACATAACATCCAGCACGATTAGGTCCGGTGAAATCTGTTGTAATGTTTCCTGCATCACTACACCATCAGCCGCTGTCTCCGTGCGATAGCCGTGGCTCTGCAAAAATTGCGACAGCAGTTCCCGAATTTCGCTGTCGTCATCCACAATTAGGATATGGGGAAAGTCTGTAGAATCTGTCATACAGCGATGATACACCGTCAGTTTGACTAGAATATTTCAGTTGGTAACAAAGCATGTCAGGGAAAAGGTCGCTTGACCAAGGGCAACTTCAACCCTAGGATTATGGAACTATGGAGAAAGAGATAGGGATGACGGCCTCAATTCTCAGTGGGAAATTATTTAAGTGTTTATCTAAAGTGTTTATCTAAGTATTGACGAGAAGGATGCCTGACTAAATATGCGATCGCTCCAACTAACCGACAAACATTTTCCCCTCATTTTAACAACGATCTTTTTCACCTTTGGCATCATTGGCATGGCCCACCACGAAATGTGGCGGGATGAACTCCAGGCTTGGTTAATTGCTAGGGATAGCCATTCCCTATTCGATCTCATTGGCAACATGAGATACGAAGGACATCCAGCCCTGTGGCATATCTTATTGTATGTTGTCACTCGTTTTACTCATAACCCAGTTGCGATGCAGTTCCTCCATCTAGCCATTGGAACTGCCTGCGTTTTTCTAGTCGCAAAATATTCTCCATTTACTCGATTACAAAAGTGTTTGATTACGTTTGGCTATTTTAGTCTTTACGAATACCTCGTGATTAGCCGCAACTATTCATTAGGGGTTCTCCTAATTTTTCTTGCTTGTTGTTTATATGCCCAGCGTTTTCAAAGACCATTCCTTTTTTTGACCACCCTTGGACTTTTAGCCAATACCAATTTTCATGGCTGGATGATTTCAGTGAGTTGGGCGATCGCCTTCATATTGGAATATAGTCTTGACCGGAAGCGATCGCAGGGCCAATCCAAAAGGAATCAACCCCAATTCTTCGCTCAGTTTTTTCCTCAATTGGGCTTTATGGCAGGGGGGATTGTTTATCTTGGTGCCGCTGTTGCCGCCTTTTTGCTAGTGATGCCACCCCAGGATCGACATCGAGGGGTCGGGGGATTAGATCTGCAACCCGACTTCACCCATTTCCTCCGATCCGCATCGGCAATCTGGCGGGGATATGTCCCCATCCCCCAGTTCCACGATCAATTTTGGGGAAGCAATATTCTGGTCAATCGCATTAGTTCTGAGGTCAATTATTTGAATCATATTATTGCCCTAACGATCGTGGTAGCCATAGTAGTCATCACTTCCGTCGTTTTATTTAACCTGTCTAAACCATCCTTGCTAATCTATGGGTTGGGCACCAGTTTACTATTTATCTTTACCTACGCTAAGTTTTTAGGTGGACTCAGACATCATGGCTATTTTTATATCCTATTTTTAGCCTGTATCTGGATTGCTCTTGTAGAAGCCCAACATTTCAACCAGAAAAAGCTGACTTTCCTCACGGAGTATCGGCCAAGCGTCAGTTTAGTTCAAATCCTGTTTACTCTCGGCCTTACCATTCAATTTTTTGCCGCATTACACTCCTATCAGGCTGACTTACGATTGCCATTCACGATGAATCAATCTGCATCCCAATATTTATCTGAATATATTCAGATAAATATTGGGATGCAGATTGATTCATCGTGAATGGCAATC
>JBFRWC010000159.1:0-19512 GCA_051439365.1 Leptolyngbyaceae cyanobacterium | reverse complement strand
ATGGCCTTGAAATTCCGAAATTGGCAACTTATCAACGATTAGTTATTAGTTTGAGGTAGAGACATGCTTTCTAAACCGAGGCCCGCACTAGCACTGTCGATTATTTGGATTGCATCAACATTGTTAGCCTTAGGCACGATAGGAGCGACAGTCACAAATTCTGAAGGTGATGCTGGTTTTGTTGTAGCTAGTATCCAGGATGAGGGAGATACTGGATTTTAGCGTTTGTTCTGTTTGATTCCATGCAACTTAGAGTTTCGATCTATGAGCAAAGTAGGGCAGTTCTCGCGTTTGTGTTCAGGGCAGTATTAATCTGCCCGTTTTTTCGGAACATGATCAGGGAAAACGACGGTTAATTTGATCCAAAATCTTACGAATCATCTGGATATCCTCTGCACTAGGGCTACAGTCTAGGTAATGGTTCAGGTCATGACGGGCTTCAGTCCAATCCCCAATTTGATAATAGATGAGGCCGCGATCGCGCTGCTCCATCAACGCATCAGGCATTAGGAGTAAGATTCGATCGACAGCAGCTAAAGCACGTTCCCAATCATCTCCATTTAGATAAATGGCCTTGAGGTTGCGTAGCATTCTGGCTAGCAAAAGGCGGGAGGACACAGGATCAAAAAAATCAGGCCGCATCTCAACAGGTTCGCCAAATAACTGATTCAGTCGCGCTTCACAGTCCTGCGGAAAGAGAACTTCACCCTTGTTAAAGGGATCAACCAATAATTCCATGTCGTCCACATCGGGACGGATTAGGAAATGTCCCGGCATGTTGATTCCCACCATCGGAAAATCAAGACGACGGGCAACCTCTAGATACACTAACGATAGAGTAATAGGAATCCCGGTGCGTTGATCGAGTACTCGGTTAAGGTAACTATTGTCTGGGTCATAATAGTTCGATTGATTGCCCGAAAAGCCCAACTCGTCATACAAATAGTCGTTGATACATTGAACAATGCGGAGGGGATAAAATTCCGCAGGCAACTTTGGCTTGATTGCTTCTGCCATCGAATCCAAGGCGGCGATGTAATCATCCGGGTCAATGTCTGAGTATTCCTCCTGAGCAATGTATAGTGCTGCCCGTGCAAGGTCAACCGTTGGGTTAGACCATTTCACCACTTGCTCAAACTGTTTGCGGGCCGGAGAAGACACCATAGTCAGATCACACAGACAATAATACCCTAGTACTTACTCTAAGTATAGCCCCATTATTACACATTGGGGTTTTACCCCAGCAATGGCACCCCAATCCCCAAGTTCAGAGAGCGAGACACGCAGATCAACGATCAAGAGGCTGCTTTGGCAAGAATGGTGTCATCCAGGGAAAAATCTACAGCAGTGTCTGCCTTGCCACTGGCAAGATAGTCTTGTTCCCAGGAGTCTTTGAGACCAGACACTAGGTCAAACTTAGGAGCCCAGTCTAGATCAGTCATGACTGCGTGAATATCGGCAAAGAAGTTTTGTACCCGCATAGGGAAGGCTTTCTTTTTGCCAAAATCAAAAGCTTTGGGGTCGTAGTGAACCAGCTGCAGATCATCAGGTGATTTCCCCGCTGCGATCGCGCATGTCTTGGCCAAGCCGTCGAAGGAAACGTAGCGCTCGCCAGATACGTTATAAATCTGACCCACAGCCTTCTGATTCCCCAACACGGCCACCATCGCGTCTACTAAGTCGGCGACATGACCGAGCTGGGTGAGGTGGTCGCCACTACCCGGGATGGGGAGGGGGCGATCGCGCACAATCCGATCAAAGAACCAGGTTTCCAGCGGGTTATAGTTTTGGGGGCCGTAGATATAGACGGGACGCACTGAGGTAAACGGAATTCCTTGCTCAGCTAAATACCCTTCGGTGGCAAATTTGCCCTTGTGGCGACTTTTGGGATCAAGGGCATCGCCCTCAACATGGGGCATTTGGCCGGACTTGAGGTACACTCCAGCCGAACTGACGTAAACAAAATGGGCAATGCGATCTTTGAATAATTCGACTAGGGGCTGGGTATCGCTCAATTCCCGGCCATTGTTATCAAAAATGGCATCGAAGGACTGGCCGGAAAGTTTGTCCTTGAGTTGGGTGGGATCGGTGCGATCGCCATGAATTTGTTCCAGCCCTGCGACCGGAGCCGCTTGATTGCCCCGATTAAACAACACCACTTCGTGACCCAAGCTCACTAGCTTTTTCACCAGGTAGACCCCAATAAACCGGGTGCCCCCCATGACTAAAATTCGCATTTGCCCATCCCCCAGCACATCATTACCTAGCGGTTATTGTACTGGAAGATAGTCCCCTCAATCGAATCTGCTCCGAAGAACTCATCTTCACCCACTTACCCATTCACCCATCTCTAAGACCCACAGATCACCCGCCGCATTTGCTTCATATTGCTGGGCAGATCCATCTTGAGGGCTTCTTGAATCAGTCCTGCTGGGATGGGGATCAAGGGAGTCGCTTGCACTGAATAGGTCAGCAATGTGCCGTTGTCGTAATCTTTAATTTCTAAATCAGCAGCAAAGTCTTTGAAGGTGCCCCGCTCCATTTGGAACTGAATTTTTTGAACGGCCTTCTGGTGCGTCACTTCAATCGCTCTCAAATAAATTTCAACCTGGGCTGAAAACATCATGAATGCTTTACGGGCGACCTGATACAAGCGTTTTCCCTTACAGGCTTGCTTGCCGCGCTCGACCACGGAGGACAGCACCTCACTATGAACCAAGTCGGGGAAGAAGTTAACCCACTGGGAATAATTGGTTAGCTCTTGCCAGACGTGCGATCGCTGTGACGGAATGTACATCGTTGCCGTCACGGCTCCACCCCAAGCAGAGTGAGGGTGAATATCCAGTAAAACATCTCCCCGCAGTAGTGCATGATGCTGGCGCGAATTGAACGGGCTAGAGGGGGTAGATGATGGCTGCAGCACAGATTGAGCAGCGGGAACAGCGGTGAATGATGTCATAAACTCGTAACTCCTAGAAAGTCAAACAGTGCTGGGCACAGTTTCATGAGGTTGCAGCACAACAACGAAGGGAGTGACCCCAAAGGGGGTGGCCAAGGTAATCGCATCTCCGTGAAATTCGGATACCGTAGCCTGAACAACACATTAAATTCAAATAAATGTCGTTAATATTCTAAGTATTGCCATAGGCTTAGGCAATCTCCCTCGGTTGATTCACTTAGAAGAATAACAACAATCCCCCAAAGGATTTAAAAACTTGCTTGGTCTCACCATAAAGTTTCTAACAAGTTTCATGATCAGGCTAATGTGCAAATCCTAGCGACCCAAGGTCGCACCCTGGTTCAATCATGTCAGTCACAGTAAGCAACACCGGATGTACTATCAGCAATGGGTAAACAAAGTAAAATTGGACAGACCCTCTTTTGGTTTCTATTGGGGCTGACGGTCTTAGTCTGGATACTACGAGGAATGGGATGGCTGACCGGGATGAGTGGCGGTTTTATCTGGATGCTCATTCTCGCTACGATGAGCGTAGGCACGGTCAATACCCTCCTGCAAACTCGCCGCTGGTAGCGGGTTGCCTCTTTGGTTGGGGCCATGATTCCCCCTAGTGACGAGTAAGCCGTTGAATGGACCACTGAATGGGTAGCCGAACTTGCTTGATTTTACTCACCCTTGTTACGTATCCCCACTTGTATCCTCTAGCTGAACCCTAAAGTTGACTATGGCCTCTCCGCTGCCGCCCAAACGTCCCAATTCCTTTTTGAAAACGGTCACCCACATCGTCCAAGCTGTCCAAGCGCGGGTTGATTTCTCTCAATTGGCGTTGCGCCCCAATGCCCGTGTGCCGAAACTACTCATTGACCCACTGGATGGTACGCCCCGTAAGACTTATCCACTATTGGGCGATCGCTACCTGATCGGGCGCAGTTCCAAATGTGACATGGTGATCAGTAATCAGAAAGTAAGCCAAGTGCATGGGGCCGTCTACCGGGAAAATCCCCAGCCCAAGGCTGGCTTCGTGATTGAGGATCAAAAATCCACCAACGGCATCTATATCGGCAAGCGCCGGATTACCACTCTGCCGCTGCGCCACGGTGACGTGCTCACCTTTGGCCCCCCCGAATTAGCCGATGCCGTCCGGGTGGAATATCAGAACCCGCCCCCCTTTTATCTTCTGGCCCTCCGCTATGCCCTCTACGGATTTACAGGGATTACGGCCCTCGTTGTCCTGTGGATACTGGCAGAATGGCAAAAGGTATCGGTTTATCCCCTGCCCGATTCGGTCCAAGGTCCAGTGATTGTCTACGCCCAGGATGGGGTCACTCCCTTGCGTCAGTCCAGCAAAGAGGCCCATGTTGAGTTTGCAACCCTTGCTGACTTTCCGCCTTACCTGCCCGATGCGGTGATGGCTTCCGAGGACTCGCGTTACCATTGGCACCTAGGGGTTGACCCGATTGGCATTCTGCGTGCCCTGATTACCAATATTCGCGGCGGTGCTATTCGTGAGGGGGGCAGTACTGTTACCCAGCAACTGGCCCGCAGTATTTTTCGCGACTATGTGGGCACCGAAGATTCGGCCCAACGGAAGATTCGAGAAGCGATTGTCGCGCTCAAGCTGGAGGTGTTTTACAGCAAAGATTTTTTGATGCTGACCTATCTTAATCGGGTCTACCTCGGTCAGGATAATTCTGGGTTTGAGGATGGTGCCCGGTTTTACTTTGGCAAGTCAGCCCAGGATTTAACCCTGTCCGAGGCAGCAACCTTGGTGGGGATATTGCCTGCCCCCAATAGTTTCAATCCCGTACAAGACTACGACAAGGCCATATCTTTGAGAAACCGAGTCCTCAGTCGTATGGTGGAACTAGGGATGGTTGGGATCGATGAAGCGAATGATGCACGGCGATCGCCCATCATCGTCACTCCCGAAGCTATCGAAGAATTACGCAGCACCCTCGCCCCCTACTTTTACGCTCAAACCCTGATTGAACTCCAGGAACTCCTCGGCAGCGATGTCGCCAGAGAAGGAAACTTTATCATTGAAAGCACGGTTAACCTAGAGTTGCAGGCTCATGCAGAAGCCAGTCTGCTGAATAGCGTCAGCACTGCCGGAACTGCCTCTGGATTTTCCCAAGGAGCCATTGTGACCCTGGATGCCGCCACCGGAAACGTGTTGGCGATCGTAGGTGGCACCGACTATCAAACCAGCCAGTTTAATCGAGCCACCCAAGCCCTCCGCCAACCTGGTTCTACCTTTAAAATCTTTCCCTATGCTGTAGCCCTCGAACGGGGACTATCCCCGGACAGAACCTATGCCTGCACTGCTCTCAACTGGCGGGGGCAAGTTTTTAATGGATGTCGCTCCGGCTCTGGTCCGGTCGATATGCAGCGAGGCATGGCCTTATCCGAAAACGTCGTTGCCTTACGCATTGCCCAAGAGGTTGGCCTAGGCCGAGTGGTGCGGATGGCCCAGCGCATGGGCATTGATTCCAGGCTCCAGGCCGTTCCGGGCCTAGTCTTAGGCCAAAGCGAAGTGACCGTTTTAGAAATGACCGCCGCCTTTGGCATTCTCGCTAACGAGGGCGTTTACCAACGACCCCGCACCATCAAACGAGTGCTGGACAGCAGACGATGCGAAGACCTCAACCGTCGAGAGACCTGTCGAGTCATTTATCCGCCGCCCGATCAGCCTGATGCCGCTAAGGGGCAACAAGTGCTATCCACTGATGTAGCCGATCAGATGACCGACCTTCTCCAAGCCGTTATCCGAAGTGGCACAGGCCGCAATGCAAGGGTAGGCCGTGGCGAAGCGGGCAAAACTGGAACAACCAATCAAAACGTTGATCTCTGGTTTGTGGGTTATCTGCCCCGCCAACGAGTGGTAACAGGCATATGGCTAGGCAATGACGATAACTCACCCAGTCGCGGCAGTAGTGCCCAAGCCGCACAGTTATGGGGGGAATATATGCGGCGTAGCCGGATGAGATTTTGAGATTTGCCGTAGTTTGTAAAGAAAGTTAATCAGAAACCGAGGAAATAACTAAAAATAGCGGTTTCTGCCAGGGAATGACTGTTATTTTGCGATAGATTCGGCTATGATAGCAGCGAACTTTAGTTGACTACGGGTGCAGTGCAGGACTGCCAGTTGCCATTGTCTAGGCTGAAGTTTTAAAGTTTGTGTATTGTATGACTGATTTGAATTGGCTTGGGGAGAATCGTGACAATCTACATCGGCAACCTGTCTTTTCAGGCTACGGAAGATGATATCCGTGAAGTTTGCGAGGAATACGGAACTGTAAAACGGGTTAGTCTTCCAACGGATCGGGAGACCGGACGTAAGAGAGGCTTTGCATTCGTTGACATGAATGACGAGTCAGAAGAGGATAAAGTCATTGGAGAGCTAGATGGTGCAGAGTGGATGGGTCGAGAAATTCGACTCAATAAAGCAAAGCCTCGAGAAAATCGTCGCTAGTTAATCTATGTTCTCGATTAGTTAAGCTGAAGAATAGAGCGCACTGTAGTAGAAACGAACTGGGTGGGCCTAGGTAGGCTTTCTTATTTGAGAATCACAAGGTGAGCCAAAAGAATGAACCTTTGGAACCTCTGGGTCAGTTTTGATGAGGGGATGTGTAAGACACTCATCCTCAGACAAACTGATTGACTTATTCAACGGAGTATCTCAAAAGTAAGGGTCCCCTCTTTAACCTTCTAGCGTAGTACTAACTATGGACAATCATTCTTCTAACGTTGTGACCCCACAGTCCGAAGAAGCAGGTCAGGTTGATGGTGGGTCGAAAGCTAACATTACTCCCCTGCGATGCTTTACAGGTGCTCTCATTTCAGCACCCTTTGCTGTGGGTTTATACTTCTTCACCATTTCCATTAGCCAGACCTTTGCATCAAAGCCGCCAACCGCTCACAGCGCATTAGCGATTAGAATCTCTGTGATGGTGAGAACCTTGGTGATGGGCATGAGTGCCTTGGGAACAATGATTTTTACATTTACAACCCTTGGGGTCATGGCGTTAGGCATACAGCTTTTGCTGAAACCCCGTAAATCAGAGCAGCCGCCCAAGTCTGTCGAATCTTGAGAGTAGAGTATGAAGCTAGATCTAAGGTCTTAGTGGGCATTCTTAAGGTAGAGCATCTTGCTGTCTGCACAAGCCTCGGCCCCGAGGAAAAAGGCTTTTTATGATTCTTCGTATTCACAGTTCGTATTCAGAGGCGTCAGTCATGGGTGTTGGGTTGGTACTGAGCATCACAGCCCTCTTTTTGATTATTCTTGTTCCTATTTCTATGGAGATGTGGTGGCGCTCGGAATTCCATCCCCCTGACAATGGAGGACCGGATGGCAGCGCAGGTTCTGGAACCCACTTGACAGCCTAACTTGAAACTGACCTTTTTTGCGATCGCGTCGCTGCCAGTAAACGGCTGGGTTTATCGGACTCATTTCGTTTATGGTGGACATTTAATCTGCATGGCCTCGTCTTCTCAAAAAGCAGGTGCTTGAAGTGCTGTTGGCGCGATCGCCCCTTGTGTGAGGAAGCGGTCGCTTTTTCATTGAGTGCCATTTCTACCGGGTGCCAATGGTTAGGAGTGAAATGGTTAGGAGCGCCAATGGTAGGGGTGCGATCGTCTCTTCTCGCGAAATGGAGCCTGATCCAGCAACGGTGTGCGAGCGGTGTTGCGCCAGAGATTCAGGAAACGATCAATCGCGATCGCTCCAAGTATGACGGTTTGGGAGGACAGTTTGGGAGGACAGTTTGGGAGGAGTTCGAGTGATATATTGGGGCTGATATTGATCGATGGAGTAGCCTGGGAGGAGTGGTGGTGCGATTCAGTCAGGTGGTGGAATCCCTTGAGGGAGTGGTGAATAGCAGCTTAGTAGTACAGCCAGCACTCGATCCGGAGTTGATACGGGTGGCCGCAGTGGAAGGGGCGATCGCCCACGACCTCAGCTACATTGAGGGAGACAAGTTTGCTGACCATATCACGGCCACCCAGGCGAGTGCTCTGATTTTGCCAAAACAAGACACTTGGCAACAACAAGCATTGGATCGGGGGATTGCTTGGGTGAGTGTGGCTAATCCCCGCATGGCATTTGCTCAAGCGATCGCCCTCTTTTACCAACCCTTTTGCCCTGAACCAGGTATCCATCCCACAGCGGTAATTCATCCCACAGCAACGCTGGGAGAACGGGTGTCCGTTGGTGCCCATGTGGTGATTCAGGCGGATGCGGTGGTGGGGAATGAGGTGTGTATTCATCCCAATGTGGTGGTGTATCCCGGTGGTGTAGTGGGCGATCGCACCATTCTTCATGCCAATTGTGTGATCCATGAACGCAGTCAAATCGGCCAGGATTGCGTCATCCACAGCGGGGCTGCCATTGGGTCAGAGGGTTTCGGCTTTGAACCGACAGCGGAGGGCTGGTTGAAAATGGAGCAGTCGGGGATTACGGTGTTGGAAGACCGGGTGCGAGTGGGCTGCAACACGGCCATTGATCGGCCTGCGGTGGGGGAAACTCGGATTCAGCACGACACCATTATTGATAATTTGGTGCAAATTGGTCATGGGGCGACGGTGGGTTATGGTTGCGCCCTCGCGGGACAGGTGGGCTTGGCGGGAGGCGTGACCGTGGGCGATCGCGCTATCCTCGCGGGACAAGTGGGAGTGGCCAATCGGGCCAAAGTTGGAGATGGCGCTACGGTAACGGCCCAAGGGGGAGTGATGAGCAATGTACCCGCTAAAGCGACGGTGTCCGGTTCTCCCACCATGCCGTTCAAAGATTGGCTCAAGGCTTCGGCCCTGAATCGGCGATTGCCAGACTTGCAACAGCAATTGCGCGAATTACAGAAACAAGTTGCCGCCCTGCAAGCTCAAATCGATCAAGAATAGTATTTTTGTTTTATGATAGAGGCTAATCCAAATCTGAACTAACTCAACTCCAATTGTCTGTCCATTTTTCCCCAAGCTTATGGTCTGGAATCCCTATCCTATTCCTCAAACTGACCCGCCGCGATCGCCTCGGAAATCCTTGCCGACGATGTACGACTTGCCCAGCGAAGATCCGGAGGAACCAGGGTTGCCCGATCAGTTTCATCTACTCCAACCTCAATTATTGAGCCAAACCTGCCGATCTCCTCGATTTTCGCCGGAGGAAATGTTTTGCGGTGCAGACATCAACCTCTACTACACCATTCGCCAGCCTCTTTGGTACAAACGCCCCGATTGGTTTGTGGTGCCGGGAGTGCCCTATCTTTATGATGGCGGGGATATGCGCCGTAGCTATGTGATTTGGCAAGAGGGAGTTGCGCCACTGGTGGTGGTCGAGTTGCTGTCTCCTGGAACCGAGAACGAGGATTTAGGCATCGACCAGGAACCCTATCGGCCCCAGGATTACGGCATGTTGCCGACCGATACCGATAAAGACCCCAACGGGGCCGTTGATCAACCTGCTGATCCAGTAACCGAACAAGCTGCCGATCGGGTCACGGATGCCAGAACAGATGCCAGAGCGGATGCAGTCACGGATGCGGTGACAAATGGCGATCGCCCTCCCAACGGTGACGAAGCTGAAGCTCCCAAACTCAAGCCGCCCCCAAAATGGGCCGTGTATGAATCGATTTTGCGAGTACCATTCTATGCGGTGTTCAGTCGTTACACCGATCAACTGCGAATGTTCCGGCTAAACGGCGACCAATACGAAGAATTGGCCCTCGATCCTCAGCAGCCTCAAGTGTGGATTGCTGGATTGGGATTGGGATTGGGCCTATGGTCGGGGACCTACGAGGGGGTGTCTCGAAAGTGGTTACGGTGGTATGACCATCATGACCAATGGATTCCTACTCCGGCAGAGCAGGCTGAGGCGGAACGACAACGGGCTGAGGCGGAACGACAACGGGCTGAGGTCGCAGAAGCCCAGTTAGCACAAGAACAACAAGAGAAGGCAGATCTATTGGAGCGATTGCGGCAACTGGAAGCCCAACTCAATCCAGAGGAGCAAGAGGAGCAAGGCGATCGCCCTTGATCAGATTGAGCAAAATCAAGGATGGGTGAGGCTCCAGAACCCCGGTTTCTTCGAGGAACTGGGGTTCTGGACATCAGGGATCTAAAAACTGGAGATCTGAATCGCAGTTTTTCCATATCCCTCGATCGGCGAGATGTATATGAAAGTGGTGACTTTTGGGAGGGGATCGCCTTTTCTGATTCTTTGGTAGGCTTATCTTGATATTTGCCCGTTCGCCTGACTGCCCACTTCCCCCATTTTTCTCATCTATGGCTGATCTCAACCGTCGTCGTTTGCTTCAGTTTGCTGGTTCCACTGCTGCCACCCTGGGCCTGAGCCAGTTCGACCAGCTTCAAAATCTGGTTCTAGGGAGTGCCCAGCGCTATGCCCAGGTTCTCGCGCAGCCCACGGCTCGGAAGTTGGCCCTTTTAGTGGGCATCAACCGTTACTCGACCGATGGCAACTGGAATCCGCTGCGGGGATGTGTGAATGATGTGTTGATGCAGCAGGAGTTATTGGTGCATCGGTTTGGCTTTAAGCGCAGTGACATTCAGGTGGTGACGGATGAGGCGGCCACCCGCGCCAACATTGTGACGGCATTTGAGGAGCATTTGATTAAACAGGCCCAACCGGGAGATGTGGTGGTGTTTCACTACTCCGGCCACGGGTCTCGTGTGGTGGACCCCGATCCGTTCAGCCTTGACCCGTTTAATAGCACTTTTGTGTCGGTGGATAGTCCCTTGCCGGAGGACTTTACCACGGCTCCACGGGTGGAAGTTAACGATATTATGGGCCAAACGTTGTTTCTGTTGATGCTGGCGCTGAAAACGGAGCAGGTGACGGCAGTGTTGGATAGTTGCCATTCCGGCGGGGGCAAGCGAGGGGTGTTGACCGTGCGTGCCCGTGATGGGGCTGATCTATTCGCCAATATTCACCCCAGTGAGACGGAATTAGCGACTCAAGAGCGATTGCGATCGCAACTCAATCTCTCCCCATCTCAACTGGCTGAACTCCGTGCCCAAGGGATTGCCAAAGGGGTGGTGATTTCCTCAGCGACCAAAGATCAACTGGCAGCGGATGCTTCCTTTGATGGGTTCTACGCGGGAGCGTTCACGTACATGCTGACCCAGTATTTGTGGCAGCAAACGGTTGCCAATGAATCGGTGGAAACCACGATTACTAACATCAGCCGCATCACCCGCGCCTATGCCAAGGACATGTCTCGCATTGTCCAAGAACCGGAATTTGAGGAAAATCGGCCTCCAGAATTGGCTAATACACCGATTTATTTTGTCCCCCGCCAAGCTCCGGCAGCGGAGGCCGTGGTTTTGGGCACCAAGGAAAATGGCAATTTAGATCTGTGGTTGGGGGGGATTGGTCCTACCAGTTTGGCCACGGCCACGGATGCAATTTTCACGGCGTTGGATGGGCAAGGGCAACCCCAGGGCCAGGTGCAAATTGTGGCGCGGGATGGGCTACGGGCGGAAGCGAGGGTGTTGACGGACACCCGATCGGCTCCCCGTCCGGGGCTGTTGCTCCAAGAAGAAATTGCTGGAGTGCCGGAGAATCTCACTCTGCGGATTGGGCTTGATCCGTCATTGGGGGAAGAAGACGCGATCGCCCAATCCACCCTGGCCACCTTTCCCCGACTGGAACCCAGAGGGTTTGACCAGGGGGAAATTGATTACTTGTTTGGTCGCATGACCCCTGAGTATCAAGCACTGCAAGCGGCCACGGTGACAGAAGTGCCGCCCATTGATAGCCTGGGACTATTCCGCCCAGGGCAGGATATTGTCAGCGGTTCCTTCGGCCCATCAGGAGAACCGATCGAGGCCGCGATCGCCCGATTGCGATCGAAATTTAGCGTGTTGTTAGCCACCCGATTGCTGAAAGTGCTGGTGAATCCTGGAGCCTCCCAACTGAATGTGCTGGCCACCATGCGACCGTTGGGCACCGATGGTGTCAGTGCCAGTGCCCAACCGATCAGTGTGCGGGGGCAACGGGGAGTAGGGGAAGACGAGAGTAGGACGAATGAGCAAGAAGAGGCGATCGCCATCCCCGCAAATATTCCGACCGATGCCAGCCGTTTACCCCTGGGCACGGTGGTGGAGCTAGAAATCCAGAACCGCGAATCCCAAGACCTATACATCAGCATGATTGTGATTGATGCGGAAGGCAATCTGGTGTTGCTGTTTCCCACCAATTGGGATGCCCCCGTCGCCGCCTCTCTGGTGCAACCGGACGAAATCCTCAAGGTGCCGGACCCTAGCCGAGACAACTTCCGGTTGCGATTGGTGCAACCGACGGGGATTGTGGAAGTGCTCGTAATTGCCAGTCGATTTGCCCTGCGGGATACGCTCCGAGCTTTTGGCGATCTTGCCACCATGAGGGGCACCTCACGGGGAACTCCCCTCGTGGGCGATGAGACATTTCTGGGGATAGCCGACTCACTGCTGGGGGATTTGGATCGTGGTACCCGTGGGACTGTGAGCTGGGGGGAACCGGGCGGCAGTCGTGGGACGGTCCCAGATCACGGCTCTGATCCGACTGACGATACCCGTGGTCCGAGTCGCTGGGGCGTGCCGGGTGGTAGTCGTTGGGGAGAACCGGGGGGCAGTCGTGGCTTTGCCCAGGAATATATTCCCCCTGGAACTCGTAGCGTTGGGAATGATAGCCTTGCGGTTTTTGCCATTACCTTTGAGCTTTACGACCCGACAGTAGGGAGCGAGTAGCCGACAGCATCCCTAACCCCAATATTTCGCTGGATTCTACGGACCATTTGGTGAATGTGTCCTGCGATGGTCAGGCTGATATCCCTTCCCTGCTGTTAGGGTCAGCGTAACTACTGAGGATTGTTCGTCTGTCTTGTAACTTCCATTGGTTAGGGAATTTTATCCGTTGCTCTGCTATCTTTAACAACTTTTCCCAGTTAGGAGGTACCATCTCCTGGCAATTTGCCTTACAATGATTCCCCAAAGGTTTTGCAGCTTGTGGGCCTAAGTATTTTTACTGAAGCAAGCCTTTAACCGCTGTCGGTGCTTAACGCGAAAGCAGTGCGGCTAAGTCTCCCACGACTCAAATCCGGTGTACAGAAGGGAATTAAAGCCATGTCAAGTCTGTCTACTGCTGCCGCTGCGCTTCCAGCCATGACGCTGGGGCCATCGATCGTGTTGCGGGGCGATCGCATTCTCCACACAGCGAAATCCCAACTGGATACCCTGGGGACCAATCCACTGGTGGTGGTGGGCGATCGCACCCTATCCACCGCTGCCCCCTTACTCACGCCTCTATTTGACCAGCCTGTCGTTGACATTAGTGTCTCCTACGGTGAGGACTGTAGTGAAGTCAGCTTGGAACATTTGCGTCAGGTGGTGGCTGAATGTCAAGCCGATGTCATCGTTGGAGTCGGCGGTGGTAAAGCTCTGGATACAGCCAAACTGTTGGCGCATCAGTGTCAGCTTCCCGTGGTCACCATTCCCACGTCTGCCGCAACCTGTGCTGCCTGGACCGCACTATCCAACGTCTACTCCGAACAGGGAGCCTTTCAATATGATGTGACCCTGCACCGTGCCCCAGATCTGTTGATTCTCGACTACGAGCTAATTCAAACGGCCCCGACTCGGACATTAGTCGCAGGTATCGGTGATGCCTTAGCCAAATGGTACGAAGCGTCTGTGAGTAGCGGTCACTCTACCCAGACATTAATTATCGCGGCAGTCCAGCAAGCACGGGTGCTGCGGGATCTGTTGTTGCAAAAATCGGTGGCGGCACTTCAAGCACCGGGTAGTCAAGTGTGGCGGGATGTAGTCGATGCCTCCGTGCTGCTGGCGGGAGTGATTGGTGGGTTGGGGGGTGCCCAATGTCGCACTGTTGCCGCTCATGCGGTTCACAATGGCTTGACTCATATTCTCGACAGTCACCCAGCGTTACACGGGGAGAAGGTGGCCTATGGTATCTTAGTGCAGTTGCGGTTAGAAGAAATGGTGCAGGGCAGTCAACTAGCGGCAACGGCGCGACAGCAATTGCTGGCCTTTTATGCGGAGTTGGGTCTCCCGACCCGTTTGGAGGATTTGGGATTGCAGCAGGCAACCCTCGCCGATCTCCGTAATGCTGTTACTGTCGCTTGCCGGGAAGCCTCCGATATCCATCATTTGCCCTTTACCGTGGAGCCGGAACAGGTGATGGCAGCGATGGTTTCAACGACTGTGCCGCCGTCGAGTGGTTCGGCCTATGCTGGGGCAGTGACCTCTTCTGACCCTGAGACCGGTGTTTTAGCCTGTCCGCTACCCACGTCGGTGCCATCTTGAGAAGTGAGTAAACTATGACATTAAGCTGGATTCACCCTGCTGACCGATTGCGTGCCCTGCCACCCTATGTTTTTGCCCGATTGGATGAGTTGAAGGCCAATGCCCGTGCTGAAGGGTTGGACCTGATCGACTTGGGTATGGGCAATCCTGATGGGGCCACTCCTCAACCTGTGGTGGAGGCGGCGATCGCGGCCCTCCAGAATCCAGCCAACCACGGTTATCCGCCCTTCGAGGGCACTGCCAATTTCCGTCAAGCAATTACTTCCTGGTACGAACGGCGCTATGATGTCAAGCTTGATCCCGATGGGGAAGCCTTACCGTTACTGGGATCGAAAGAGGGGTTAGCGCACTTGGCGATCGCCTACATCAACCCCGGTGATTTAGTACTGGTACCCAGTCCTTCCTATCCAGCTCATTTTCGGGGGCCACTGATTGCCAGTGCCGATATCCACCAGATTATCCTCAAACCAGAGCAAGAGTGGGTGATTGATCTGGGGGCAATTCCCGATGACGTGGCCGATCGGGCTAAAGTGTTGTACTTCAACTATCCCAACAATCCCACTGCTGCAACCGCCCCACGGGAGTTCTTTGAGGATGTCGTAAAATTCGCCCAGAAACACGAGATTATGCTGGTGCATGATTTGTGTTACGCGGAACTGGCCTTTGATGGCTACCAGCCCACTAGTCTGTTGGAAATTCCTGGAGCCAAAGATCTTGGTGTGGAATTCCATACCTTGTCCAAAACCTATAATATGGCTGGATGGCGCGTTGGCTTTGTTGTCGGCAACCGCGACATCATCCAGGGGTTACGAACTCTGAAAACCAATATGGATTACGGTATCTTCGCTGCCCTGCAAACTGCTGCTCAAGCGGCCTTAGAATTGCCCGATAGTTACTTGGATGAAGTCCAACAACGGTACATTGAGCGTCGCGATTGCCTGATTGATGCCTTTGGTCAATTAGGCTGGTCCCTTCCCAAAACCAAGGCGACGATGTATCTATGGGTGCCTTGCCCCTCTGGATTATCAGCCACAGAATTTGCCCTCACTGTGCTACAAAAAACTGGAGTTGTCCTGACTCCGGGCAGTGCTTTTGGTGCGGGTGGGGAAGGCTATGTGCGGGTGAGTCTAATTGCGGAGTGCGATCGCCTCCAAGAAGCCGTTACGCGCCTAGATAAAGCTGGAATCCGGTACACGTAAATCTTTCTCGATTAGCTTCAATCAGCTCAGTACCAAGATCCAAAATCTAAAATCGTAAATCTTTCTCGATCAGCTTCAATCAGCCCAGTACCAAAATCCAAAATCTAAAATCTAAAATCCAAAATCTAAAATCGCCATCAGGACAACGGATTGACTACCCGGCCCATAAAGAGAATGGTGTCTGAGGGGCGATCGTAAATGAGCAACAAGAAAGGGCGATCAACGACAATAGGAAGAAACCCACCGCCCCTTGTCCCGCCAACAACAGCTGTTGCCGCTGCCGCTTCTGTCCCAGATTCATTGACATTTAAGACCGCTTTGTGGATTGTTTCCTGCAAAGATAATAGCCGTCTGCCGTTATCCATACCAGCGAAGTCAGCAGACTGCTCACTGAACGCACTGTTCATGCCCAAATCCACGAGTGTGTGCTTCAGATTAAAATCCGACTCTATCGAAAATTTAGGCAGCCAGACAGAGGCACAATCTTGTCCCAGGCTGTAGTCCAGTGCGGTTAACCATTCGGCTAATAAAGATGGGGTCAACTGTTGTTCAATCTTGGCCAGATCCTCGATTTGTTGAGGTAAAATAATGATCATGGATTGTTGAGGATGATGATCGCTTTGCCCGTAGGGTAGTTCTAAAAGTTCAACCTCCTCCAGTTGAACATGCCCCAGATAGAAATTCTCAGCTTGCTTCATCATCGGCACCATCACTGTTTCATCGGGAGCCGTGAAAAAGGGTTCCTCTGTGGTCTTGGCTGGATTAAAGGGCGTACTCCATTTTGCTAGGAAGTAAATGGCATTAACCAAGACTAGCAGAGTGGTAGAGTCTACAATCCCTGTGGGAAGTAAGTCTTGAATTTTTTCGTTGGTTTGTTGAGCCACCCAGGTATTGATCGCCTCCCGTGCCGCTTCAGGGTTGGTGGAAAACTCAACCGCTTCTAAATCGGCACCGTAGTGGGTTTGCAATAGATCTAAGAAAATCTGGGAAAAGGGAAAGTCAACCTGCCCCCACAACTTGTTCGCAATCAGTAGTTGGTAGTCGTCAGTGGCAGGGATTTCTAAGCGCGATCGCAACTCAGCAAAGGTTGGGTGGAGTTGATCCTGCTCCAGAGAAAAATGTAAGACCTCGGCCATTTCCGTTTCAGTGATGCCTCGCGCCCCGGCAAACGTCATGGCCAACGCGGCTGAGATACTATAGGGGGAAAAAAATAAATTCTCCGATTCTTGTGCTAAACACTGATACACATCCAACGCAAAGGCAATGTTGCTATTCACCAATGATTGGGTCGTTTCCGAGAAGGACTCTCCCGTTTGCTCAGCGATGGCCCCTGCCTGACCGTTGTGATCCCAAGCGAGACTGAGCCAGAGGCTAGTGGCCAACAAGCTACTGTGCAGGAACAGTCTTCGATTCAGACGGGGAGAGGTATGACGATTCACGGTTATTTTCAACCCAGTTCTACCCTGAACGATTCATGGAACGGCCTAAAGCAGTTACATCTTGGCCATGCTACTTTCCGGAGATTTGCCTTTACCCCTTACAATTCTCTCTAGTTTGTCATATTTTTTAGAACTGGCTGTGTCATGAGATCGAGAACTTTTTGTTGGGAATAGGCGCGAATTGCCCATGCCCAACAAAACCTTTTGGAGAGCAAGTTACCCTGCTGCTTGATAGCTCCAGCGACCGATACTCCCCTCAAACAAATTGAGATAGTACAGATTAGAGTCTACTCCTGTTGTCATTTGAACGATCCCACCAATGTCTGTGTCAAAAATGTTGACTGTATCAACCTCATTGTTGGCATCAAAGGTCATGTAGTAAACATTACCATTTTGGAAACCCGCAAAGAATAGGGCATCGTCATAGAGATTTGGAAAGGCGGTACCATCGTAGAAGTCACCCATGATAATCGCTCTCATTGCATCACGTCATTCATGGTCAATTGCAAATATGGGAGCAGTTGCGAGTTCACCACTGGCGTAAAAAGCCTGGGCTTCTGGCAGTTGGTCGTACTCGCTGGTAGGCAGGTTAATTTCGTTATCGCCACCTTCATAGTAGGGCCAACCATAGTTCACTCCGACTCCTGTGTTAATTTCCTCCCACTGAGTCCAACCAACATCACCGATGTATGGTGTATTCGTATCTTTGTTAATAGCGAACCGGAAGGGGTTACGAAGACCATAGCTATGGACCTTGGAGCGATTGCTATTGGGATCGCCATTAAAAAATGGGTTGTCACCTAGCCCTTCGCCTGTGATGGGATCAACTCGCAGGATCTTGCCTGACAGACTGTCAATATCTTGGACTCGTACTGCACGGGGGTCGGCAAAGTTGAACGAGGCTCCGTCTCCATTGGCGACAAACAGTGAACCGTCTGTGCCGAACTGTAGCATTCCGACAGAGTGGGACAGACTATCAGTAACCAAATAATCTTCGATATACGAGCCATCTTCAGCGATACCAGACTGGGGTCGGCCAAGGGCTGCTGTGCTGTTTCCTTGAGTGGTGAATTCCCATAGGCTGTTGTTGCCTAGAAGGATAACCTCACTGTCTGGGACAACGCTGACAGCATTGGTCACTGGGTCCATACTGACCGTGATGCGAATCACCTGGGATGGGCGATTTCCCCTGCCATCCGGTTTAGAGTTCCTATCATCGGGAAATGATTGTGTCTCTGGAGGATCAAGAGTGTAGGCCAAATAGACATAGGGGGTATTGGCAAAGTCGGGATGTACTGCTAGTCCGCCTAACCCGCGATCGCCCGCGTTGTTTACCCGTTCAGTCAAATCAAGTAGTGGTGTCGCCTGAACGACCCCATCTTGTACCACTTTAACTAGGCCATCCTTTTCCGCCACCAAAATAGTGTCGCTACCTGGAATCCAGTCAAATGCCGTTGGCAAAAATAGTCCTGATGCGATTGTCTCCCGGACAAAGTCACCATTGTTAATGACCGTACTATTATCATTATCGTTGATGGTTACGGTTGCCGTAGTGGTGGCACCGAGGTCAATCCCGACAGGATTACTTAGTGTGAGATTGAAAGACTCATTCAACTCAGAGTCACTGTCCTCCAGAATTGGAACCTCAATGGTTAGGGTGGCCACACCAGGATTAAACACTAGGGTGCCAGAGGTAGTGGTGTAATCTAGCCCAGCTTCTGCTGAATCATCTGACGTTCCATAGTCTACTTGGATCTGTTGGCTGGTATCTCCTAGTCGTCTAACTGTCACGGTTGCGGTACCATCGCCTTCATCGACAGTGGTATTACTGGAAGCAAACGCCAGCTCAGGGGTGATTTCCAAGGGTGTTCCCAATGCCCAACTAACGGTTGCGGCAAATAGATTCCAGCCCTCTGGAGATAGGTTTTGAGCGTCGGCCCCAAGAAAGAATCCGGCCTGACGACTGGAGGCAGTGCTACCATCCACCAGCGATGCCCCTGCTTCGTAGGTGAAGATCCCGGCGCGATCGCCATTGTTTGGTAAGGTGGCCACTGTGGTTGCATTGGCATTAGGATTCCCCCAAGCGATTTCGCCAGTCGGATTAAATACTGTGACTTCCCCAGTTAACCCCGCCGTTAGTTCTGTGGTTGCGGTGCTGTCAATCACCAAACGGGTCGCAGAAGCCAATGTGCCAAAATCAGCGTTCAGTGCAGTTTCAGTCCAGGCCATATCGTCAAAGATATAAGCTTCTGCCGAAATTACGGGGATATCAACCCTGCTGAACGTGTCGCCGACTTTCCTCGATACAACGGATTCAGAAACAAAGACCAAATCTTGGTTAGCCACGTCTGCGGTACTGCTGAGGTCATCGTCTTGGACTGTAACTACGTGGCCTAGGCGTTCAAACTCTTGCCGAATGACTTGATCCGATTCGCTAAGGTTGGGGCTTCCTGCCACAAAAAGAACATTGGCCGAAGCCGATGGCTGATTGGGACTGTCGTTGTCAATGATGGTGACTAACGCAGTTCTTGGCGCACCCAAGGTAGCACCTTCCCCTTCAGTTAAACCGATACCAAAGGTTTCATCTGTCTCTGGGTCGTTG
>JBFRWC010000158.1:0-14648 GCA_051439365.1 Leptolyngbyaceae cyanobacterium | reverse complement strand
GGATTGTTAAGTCTGGAATTACACCCATTAGAGCCGAAAGTGAAGACCAAAAGATTGAGGATACTTTGGTAGAACTACTCAAAACCCTCAATGGTAATCCGCCGCCTTGGTTGCGGAAAGCCCTTGGGCTTAATGCCCCCACTTATAATGCCTTTGAAGAATACGAAGAAGAAGAGGAAGAAGTTGTCCTATGACCGTTGCTAAGTCTGCTCCCCCTAAAGTTGAATCTGAAATGACCGTTGCAGATTCGCCCTTTTTACAGGCGATTGTCCAGCAAATTCGAGCCAATGACCCTTACGGAACTTACCGAAATTGGTCTGATGAGTTGCTCTTAAAGCCCTTTATTGTTTCCAAAGCTGAGAAGCGAGAGATTTCCGTAGACGGTGATGTTGATCCGATTACAAAAGGGCGGATCTTCGCTTTTTATCGGGCAGTTGCGGCTCGGATTGAAGTTGAAACCGGTCAACTGGCAACTGTGGTGGTTGACTTAAGCCATGAAGGATTTGGCTGGGTATTGATTTTTGCCGGTCGCCTCATCCTTGTGTCTAGGACGCTTCGGGATGCCCAACGTTTCGGCTATGCCTCCCTTGACAAACTAGCAAAGGAAGGGGAGAAGCTTACCCAAAAGGGATCTGAAATGGCTATCAAGTACAGCGAAGTTTGCGATCTGTAGTAGGCTTGCTGGAGATTCCGGAGTTCTTTCAGAACCCTGGAATCTAACCTGAAAAATTGAAGTCATGGAAGTAAAAACGATGGTTCAAACAACAGAAAACACTGTGTCAACTTCCTCTAATTTAGAGGAAAAAAAGGCCGAACTAACTAAAAAAGTTCGAAAGCTAAATAGCAAAGCAGGTCAAATGAAAATGGACCTGCATGATATTGCTGAAGGACTACCTGCTGACCTCGATAAACTTCTTGACACTGCGGAAAAAACTTACGTTGTTTTTTGTCAATTACACGACTTAAAAGCAGAGTTAAAAGCTCTAGAATGAGCTTAAGTTAGAGAGGAAAGTCCGCGCTATTCATCCTTAAAGGGTAAAAACTAGAAAGGATGAAACTGTTTCGAACTCAACATTGCTAAATTAGGAGAAATAAGATGGTTCAGACTCTAGCTGTATTTAACACCTTGACTACTGCTGAAGAATATTTGGAGTTCTTTGAGCTTCCCTACGATTCGAAGGTTGTAAGTGTTAACCGTCTCCATATTCTGAAGAAATTCTCTGAATTCGTTCAAGAGATTGACCAGGAAGGTGAGGCCAGCGAGGTAGAGCGGTTGGGTCAATACAAGATCGCATTACAGAATGCCTATAATCTTTTCTTGACCTCTAACTCTGTGGAACAAAAACTATTTAAGGTCTTTCAGGAAAAGCCCGGTAATGTAGTGATGATGTCCGAAATTTCTTAGTCTTTGCCCCTAACTGTTCTAACTCGCCCAACCCGTGCTGATGATTAAGTGAGGAAACCTACTATGGCCACCTTAACGGCTACTGAAATAGAACGCTATGCTCGTCAAATGATGTTGCCAGGAATGGGGACCGCAGGCCAACTCAAGCTTAAGGAATCAACGGTTTTAGTCACAGGGGTTGGCGGCTTAGGGGGCACCGCCGCGCTTTACCTCGCTGTTGCTGGAGTCGGCAAACTGATCCTGGTCCGGGGAGGTGATTTAAAGCGGGAAGACATGAATCGGCAAATCTTGATGACCGATGATTGGGTGGGGAAACCACGGGTACTCAAAGCGAAGGAAACCTTGGCGGCGATTAATCCTGATATCGAAATTGAGGCGATCGCCCAATATGTCACCGCTGATAATGTGGATGAATTAGTGCAATCCGCAGACTTAGCCCTTGACTGTGCTTTTGACTTCAAGGAGCGAACCCTGCTCAATAACGCCTGCGTTCATTGGGATAAACCGATGGTGGAAGCAGCCATGAATGATATGGAAGCTTACCTCACCACTATCATTCCAGGCAAAACCCCTTGTCTCTCCTGCATTTTTCCAGAAATCCCAGAATGGGATCGATGGGGCTTTGGGGTCTTGGGCGCTGTATCAGGTACGCTAGCTTGTTTAGCTGCATTGGAAGCTGTGAAACTAATCACGGGACTGGGAGAACCGCTATTGGGACGATTGTTGACGATGGATCTAGCCCGTGCTGAATTCGCGAAGCGCCGTCCCTATCATGATCCGAACTGTGTGGTTTGTGGCGCCAAAACTGCATCACTTGCTGGAGGTGCAGCCATCCAGTCGCATGATGCGTTGCCGTCCACTGCATCAATGCTGGTGTAGACACTGCTAGCTAGCTTGATTTATTGATTAAATTGCTGATTTGTTCACTATTGATTTGTCATGTTACTTGCTTTGTTATTGATCGGAGGAGCGATCGCTTTTTGGTCCGCCGCCTACGCAGTCCACGACGAGAGTCTTCGGATTACAAGTTTGCTGGGGGCATTATTAATGCTAATCGCAGGGTTAATGATCTTGCCTTGGCCATTTAAATTACTTATTGCTGTGATTTTACTGATCATGCCCAGTTGCGAATGGCATCGACTGAATCACTCGGTCGCCTGTCCCCGGCTTTGTTTGCAACGCAAGCAGTGTTTGAAATCTCACCCTTGAGTTTGGCCTGATTCTGTTGCGCCCACCCATGATCCTACGTATTTCACTGAATTTGACTTGTTTTCCTTAACTAGGAGATTAAACCATGACCGTTACCCTCACCGATATTGCTGAACTGCGTCTGCGGACTTTCTTGCGGACATCTGATGTGGCCACCTCTGCGACCCGTGGTATTCGACTATCTGTTAAAGATGGCGGCTGTAACGGCTATGAATATGGCTTAGGCGTTGTTGCTGCTCCCACCGAAGGAGATCTCTCTCTCCAGCAAGGTTCGCTCAACGTCTATGTTGATAAGGATAGTGCATCTTTGTTGGAAGGGGTGGTGGTTGATTACGTAGACAGTCTGATCGAAAGTGGGTTCAAGTTTACGAATCCTAATGCTACGGGGACTTGTGGTTGTGGGAAGTCCTTCCAGGCTGGCGACTGTACTCCAGAAGCTGCCCCTTGTAGCTAAAGTTTGTTCATGCAACCTTCCAATTTTTCCCAAGGGGAGTTAGCTCTGAATCAAAAGACTCCTCTTTTTGCCAAAACTCTCACGATCTATAGGAGTGAAAGACTATGCCGACGTACAATGTTCGCCTCATCAACAAAAAGCGCAGCATCGATATCACAATTCCCGTTGAAGACGATATGTTTATCATAGATGCGGCAGAAGAAAGTGGCCTTGAACTGCCCTTTTCTTGCCGTGCCGGAGCCTGCTCAAGCTGTGTAGGAAAGGTTGTTGAGGGGGAGATTAGTCAGGAAGATCAATCCTTTTTAGATGAGGAGCAAATGGCAAAGGGGTTTGCGGTACTCTGCTCGGCTTATGCTCAGTCAGATTGCACGATTAAAACCCATATGGAACCGTATCTTGTGTAGTTTATTCACTTAATTTCGTGAAATAGATAAGCCCAAAAAGGAGTCAGGAAAAATGGCTGAAATCGGAATTTTCTACGGCAGCACCTCTGGTACCACAGAAGAGATTGCGGAAAAGATTCGTGATTTGATTGGGGAGGATGTCTGCGACATCTACAATATGGAAGAAGACTTTGATGATGTCGATGACTTGTTGAAGTATGACTATTTGCTGATTGGTTGCTCTACTTGGGGAGCAGGGGAAGTTCAAAATGACTGGCGTGAGCCGTTGTTCGACATGGAAGTGGATAAGACTGACTTCTCTGGCAAAACTATTGCTATCTTTGGTCCTGGGGACTGCAATGATCATAGCAAGCATTTTGTGGGCGCTTTGGGTTATATTTATGACGAATTCAAAGCGCTCGGTGCGAAGGTCGTTGGTTTTGTTTCACCAGAGGGATATACCTATGAAAAATCTACGGCGATTCGAGATGGGATGTTTGTAGGCTTACCTCTAGATGAAGTGAATGAAAGCGATAAAACTGATGAGCGAATTGCAAGTTGGTTAGAATCACTCAAGCCTGACTTCCCTGCGATCGCCGCTGCTTAATCCATCGACTACGGGGTTCTCAAAGAACCCCAAACCTAATTTTCTGTCCTTATCCAAATCCTATTTCTGATTGTTCCCATGACTTCTGCTACGGTTTCTTGGTTTAATGCCTCGGCTGATATTCAATCCTTATTAATGGCGGCTGCGGATTGCTGGCAAGATCCGGCTAAGTCGCAAAAATATATGGAAGAAGCGATCGCCCAAGGCATGAATAATCCTGATGTCTTGATTGCGGCCTACCGTTACTTTTTCTATAGAAGTAATAGTGAAATGGCATTGTGGGCAGCGCAGAAGACGATGGACTATATTCGGGAAACCGAGGAGTTACCAGAAGAGTGGGATGAACTGCAACCGACTCTGATCGTCAGAAAGTCAGAACCAATGGTGCGTGTTTATCTCCATGCCTATGCAGCCTCAGGATTATTGTTAGCTAAGATTGGGGACTTGGATGGGGCATTGGCGATCGCGACTCGGATTAAGCTCATTGACGATCAGCGGGAATTTTCAGGCGACTTATTGCATCAGATTCTGACTACACCGCTTGATAATGACGATGACGATGACGATGACGATGACGAAATTAATTAACCTTCTAGTATTCAAAGGTAAGGATTAAATGTTGCATAACACTAAAAACTTGAACCAATTCTTGGCAAATATATCATGCAATTTAGCCATTATTCGAGAATAGGAGACTCAAACAATGGGGTCAAAAGACTGGTTTGTGACGGATGAGGGACAATGTGAACCTCGTCCCTCAATGCGTCCTTGGGATCTTGTCCGGGAACACTATTATTTTCATCAATTCCTCTCAGAAATCCTAGATATCTTAGCAGATGTTCAAATTGAACGAGAAGAATGGGATCGGCTTCCTCAAATTCGTAAATGCGTCCGGCAATTAGTGATGAATTCCTACTGGGTACGAACTCAGCATCCAGAACCCAATTCTCACACTGGCATCGGAAGACTGACTCTCTATGATGAAATTGGCTATCCTCTCACCGTCCATAATGAGTTGATGCTACCAGATACGGTAACGTCTATTCACAATCACGGGACTTGGGGGGTTGTCGCTGTCATCAACGGTAAAGAGGAGCATACATTTTGGCGACGGAAATCACCCTATCCGTCATCCGATGTCGCGGCACGGCCCTTGCCCCGCAGCATCGGTAACCAAACACTTCCAGCTACCCTAGAACAAGTAGGGCGTAAAGTGCTCTACCCCGGTGAAATTATTAGTTTTATGCCTGACGCGATTCACCAAGTCACCCCCCTTGGACCCCAGCCTGCCCTCAGTTTTTGTATGTATGGCGATCCCCAACCTCGGTCTCGGTTTCGCTTTGACCCAGTAGCTAATACCGCCAAGCTATTTTGACGGATCTAATGGGCTCAAGCCTCGATCATTCACAATCACTCTAAATGACTCTAAATTCTATGTCTACTCCACCCACAGTTAGCTCCAATACCTCTAATACCTCCAACCAAGAGACGACTTCTACACCTGAGACGGAACAACGCCAAGCCCAATATTATGATTTGATTGATCAATTACTCAAGTGCCCTAGTGGTCAGGAACCAGAACTCCTAGATGCCCACTCTGATCTACTGGATGAAGGGTTAGTGCGATCGCTCATTCAGGTCGCAACCTACTTCTCCCACGAAAATAATGGTGAAGCAGGGAAGTTCCTTGCCCATGTAGCCCGTGAATTGGCTAAGCAGCTTGGCCTATATCCGACGATTTAGCCTTAATCCTGCTTAAGGAATAAACAGGTCTAAGGAAGGATTGCAGTTTTAGGTAGGATGCGTGGCAACGTACCACCTATCTGACAATTAGCAACTGGCATCGGTGCGTTATCGCGTACCCTCCATTCCCGTTTAGAACCCCGGCTTCTTCAAGAAGCCGGGGTTCTTGTGCTATTCCCTTCATCCTTTATTATCGCCCCCCCCGGCCATGCCCGCCGCAATCGCCAAACGATCCACCGCAATATAGCAGAAGTTCGGGCGCACGAATAACCTCAGTAGGCAATCCTAACAGGCTTCCCTAAATTTACTGACCGTGCATCTACGTAATTTCTACACAGATTTTCCGAGAGACCCCTGAAAAACTCCGTGCAAATTAGGTTTTTTTATCCCCCTCAAACTTGCTAGGCTCTCCGCATAACCCCCTAGTGGTTTTTCCCGTCATGGATTTCGGTATTGATTTGGGGAATAGCTATGGGGTGTTGACAGGGTGCTAACTAAGTTGAATTCGAGTTTTGCTCAGGTGGGTTCACCCACCGCAGCACGAATTCAGGGACAGTTCAAAGGAAAACCGGGTTGTACGCTTGTCCGGCGTTCAGGTATGGCTAGGTCCGTTGTCGATATCAGGCTGGCGGCAACCGTCTCCTCATCGGTTTTCTGCGTTCTCTCTTTCCGTGTTCGTCGTCCAGATTCTTAATTGAAGAAGCTTTATGGTTTCCATGAATTCAACTCCCCTTGCTCCAAACCCAAGTGATGTGTTGATGACTGTTTCCCCTGATGATCTACCCGTTGAGGCATTGGAAACCCCAAACTCAGAGCGTGATGCCTCCGTAAAGTTGGACCTTGAATTCCAGTCTGGATATCAAAAACACGCATCCGATGATGCCGTCGGAGCATTCTTTAAAGAGATGGCCCGTTATCCGTTGCTGGGGGCAGAGGAAGAAGTAAAACTGGCCAATCAAGTCAAGTTCCTCAACCAAGTCGAGGACTGGCGGCAACAGTGGCAAACAGATTACTCAGCATCACCCGCCAAGGAGATCGTGGCTGCCGCCTTTGATCTCAGCCCCCAAGAACTGGATCAGCGGCTTCGAGCAGGGCAAACGGCCAAGCGCACCATGATTCGCTCCAATCTGCGGCTAGTGGTTTCCATTGCCAAGCGCTATCTCAACCGGGGCATCCCCTTTCTGGATTTGATTCAGGAAGGGGCACTGGGATTGAATCGCGCCACGGAAAAATTTGATCCCGACAAGGGCTATAAGTTTTCCACCTATGCCTACTGGTGGATTCGCCAAGGAATTACCCGCACCATTGCCAACGACGCTCGCACCATTCGCCTCCCCATCCACATTGTTGAAAAGCTGAATAAGCTCAAGAAAGTCCACCGGGATTTGCGCCGCAGTCTTCAGCGCAATCCCACCGAAGCCGAGTTGGCCGATGCTCTGAAGATTTCCCTGGAAAATGTCCGAAATTTACAGCAGGTGCGGCGGCAATCCCTCTCGCTCAATCATCGAGTCGGGAAAGGTGAGGATACGGAACTGCTGGAGTTGTTGGAAGATGGCACCACGCGATCGCCCGAAACCCAGATGAGCGATGCCATGATGCGCCAGGAAATTGCCGGAGTTCTCACCGATGTATTGACAGAGCGAGAAAAAGAGATTATCGCCCTGCGCTATGGCTTGACCACTGGAGAACCCCGGACCTTAGAAGAAGTGGGCCGAGTCTTTAATCTCTCACGGGAACGGGTCCGCCAGATTCAAACCAAAGCGATGCGAAAGTTACGCCGTCCCCAAGTCGCCGCTCGGCTCAAAGGTTGGCTAATGGAAGGGTAATGGAAGGGTATCCGAATTTCTGGTCGGGATGGCGGTGGCCAGGGAAAAAAGCCCTTGGTCACCTGCCAATCCCCGATAATTCCCGATGATTTTGATGGTTCCAAGTTTTTAAAGTTGGTTGGTTGTGAGCTACTGGTTAGCACTTTGCGTGGGGATGGTTCCCCCACGCTTTTTTTTGGGTCACCCCCCTTGCCAGGGATCGATTAAGGGGGGTGAGGTCAATATCGGGCGGCGATCGGCATCCGCCATCCAGTACCAAAAGCGCGATCGGTGACTTTCAATCCGGGGGGAGCCTGTCGTCGCTTAAATTCAGCCCGTTTGACCAACCGCACCACTTTGCTCACGGTCTCGGCATCATGACCTCCGTTGATCAAGGTGGCGGGGGCTTGGTGGAAATTCACCAGCCGTTCCAAAATGTCATCCAAAATCTCATAGGATGGTAGGGAGTCCTGATCCACTTGATCCGGCTTCAATTCGGCGCTGGGGGGTTTGGTGATGATATGGGTGGGGATGATTTCGAGGGTGTCGGGGCGCTGGGGAATCGCAGTCGCCAGTTGGTCCGGTTGATTTAACCATTGGCAGAGGGAGTAAACGCGAGTTTTCGGCACATCAGCAATCACAGCCAGCCCCCCATTCATGTCACCGTAGAGGGTGCAATAGCCCACCGCCATTTCGGATTTGTTGCCCGTAGAGAGCAGCAGATGACCAAATTTGTTGGCGATCGCCATTAGCAAGTTGCCCCGAATCCGCGACTGGAGATTTTCCTCAGCCACGCCAAATTCCGTGCCTGCAAATAGGGCATCCAAGGTGTGGTCATAACCCTGCATTAACTCACCAATGGCCAGTTGATGGGTGCTGATCCCCAAGTTATTAGCGAGTTCCAGGGCATCGCTGACGGAGTGGCCGGAACTGTAGGGCGAAGGCATCAGGATAGCGAGAACCTTGGTAGGACCAAGGGCAGCAGTAGCGATCGCCGCCACCAACGCCGAATCAATCCCCCCACTCAACCCCAACACCGCCGTGGAAAACCCACACTTACGGGCATAGTCCTGAACCCCCATTACTAGGGCATTCCACAACTCGGCTTCATCGCAAACTGGGGCAGGCGCGATCGCCCCCCGGATCAAATCTTGCTGCGATTCAGCCCACTCCACCAGTTGCAAGGCAGATTGAAAGGCCGGGGCGCGATCGATCAACTCCCCCTGGCGGTTAAAGCCCACACTATTGCCGTCAAACATCAGATCATCGTTTCCCCCGACCTGATTCACATAGAGAATCGGTATTTGGTAACGCTTAGCTCCGTGACTCAGCATCGCCTCTCGCACTCGCTGCTTACCGATGTAGTAGGGCGACCCCGACAGGTTGACAATCAAATCCACCGTTTGATCCGCTAAATCCGCCAGAGGGTTCTGAGCATAGCTGCGCTGGCCCCAAAACTCCTCATCGTTCCACAGATCTTCGCAGATGGTCACGCCAATCGTTAGCCCATCTAGGGTAAACAGATTGTGTTGGTCGCCAGCTTGGGGATCGGGTTGAAAATAACGCTCGTCATCAAAGACATCGTAGGTAGGTAGGAGTCGCTTGTGAAACGACTGCTGCACCTTACCCTCCGCTAACAGCACAATACTATTGAACAAAGACTTGCCCCCTTTTTGGGCCGCATGGGGGTTGCGCTCTGCTGTCCCCACCAGAACTGCGAGATCAGGGGGCAGGGATACAGCTAACTGAGCGATCGCCCCAGCCATATCGTCAATAAACCCTGGTCGCATCAGTAAATCTCTGGGGGGATATCCCGCAATCGATAGCTCCGGGGTCAACATTAACCGTGCCCCTGCTGCCGCTGCTTGTTGGGCGGCGGCCAAAATGTGACGGGCATTACCCGCCACATCACCAATGGTGGGGTTAAGCTGGGCGATCGCAATTTTCATAGCGTTGATTTTTCCCTATGACTGCACCCATAGTCTAGCCCACCCTAGCTTAGCCCACCAAACCTCACCAACCTCAATAATCATAGGGATTGCGGGGTTGAGGAATCGATTCAAGGCTGCTGGCCATAATCGTCAGGTGGCGATCGCCATTAATGGTCTGAGTCGCCATCTCCCCCTTTACCTGAAACCATCCATCGGCAGGATAATCAGCCCGTCTCCCCTCAATTTTCACCGGCAGTCCCACCGGATAAGCATCTGCCGCACAGCAGGTGAGAATAAACCGAGCAATGATCACATAGTCATCCGGCACATCCGGTGGATGAATCACAAACCCAGACACATCCACCGGATCACCCTCATAAGCATCCGGCTCCGGATACACATTGAGAGTGCGCACCCAGTCGGTAATGCTTTTCTCTTCTGGCCGCACTGATACCCGAAAAGATTGGGGCTGAGAGCGGGTCAGCATCAAGGTATCTGTTACGCCCCGCTGGAGAGCAATATCACTGGCAAACGGTTGAGGCACGTAGAACCAACCGATCATCCCCACCAGGATCAAAATCATATTACTCCAGCCTTTGGGTAATAACGACAAATGCTGAGGGGATTGGGGCGATCGCCCTACCATCTTCGGTGGAGTGGCCAACTGTTGACCCACCTTATACAAGGCCATCCCTAGCAACACGAACCCAGCCGCTACGGTTAGCCAGACATAATTGGGGTGGAGCAACAATAAAATTTGGCCGGATAGCCAGTACTTGAGAAATAATGTGCCCCAGATCAGCATCATCGCGATATCCAACCCCAGCCACCACGGGGACGGGCCAGAGGAAAACCGAGAGATACGAAAGCGAGGACGAGAGAAGCGAGGTTTCACAGTCATAACTAGCTGAGATACAAGTTAACCCCTAACGTCAGCAAAAACGTTAACTGTGCCGCCAACGCAAACAGGTAAAGGATGGCTCGACTGCGGAAAACCGACAGCAGTAACCCAATATTTTTCACGTCAATCATGGGGCCAAAGACCAAAAAGGCCAGCAGGGAACCGCTGGTAAACGTAGAAGCAAACGAGAGGGCAAAAAAGGAGTCCACTGTAGAGCAAATGGACACGACAGCCGCTAATACCATCATGGCAATGATCGAGGTCACGGGTCCTTGGCCCAAACTGAGGATGACATCACGGGGAATCCCGACCTGAATAATGGAGGCGATCGCACTACCAAAGACCAACATCCCCCCCAACTCCCGCAGTTCTTGGACCATATTTTCCACCATCAGCGGCAACCGCTGCCCAACGGCTATCTGCGGGGACCGAGCCATTGCAACCCCATCGGCCCCAAAGCGACTCATGGATTGCCCCGCCCCGCCCAACGTAAACGTCCCGGATTGCAGTAGCGACGTGGACGGAGGAATGATGGCATGGGCCACTGCAGGTTGTAACAAGGGTCGTAAATCCGCCTGAACACTAAAGATCCATCCCATCACCGTCGCAATGAAGAGGGAAAATGCCAATCGGAGAAACACAATCGACGGGTCATGCTGAAACGCGGTCCAAGTCGCCCACAACACCACTGGATTAATCGTCGGAGCTGCCAACAAGAAACCCACAGCCACCGAAGTCGGCGCTCCTTTCACCAGCAGGCGGCGGGCAACAGGAACATTGCCACATTCACAAACTGGAAACAAAAAACCAAACAATCCTCCAGTCAGCGCTCCCAACAACGGGTGTTGAGGCATCGCTGCAATCAGTCGCCGTTCGTCTACAAAAATTAACAGCGCACTGGACAGTAATACCCCTAATAATAGGAATGGTAGGGCCTCTACCATTAGACTGAAAAATAGGGTTAAGGCATTATTCCATTGGGTCATATTGAGCGAGTCCAAACTCTATGATGGTTACTAACATAATGGTTATTAACCGAACGGGGTCACTGGTATTCACCATCCTATTCCAAGGCTAAACCTTGGGGATCACCCACTGGGGTTGTTCTCTGGGATTTTATCCGCCCATTGTAGCTGAATCATTGTCCCTCTGGGAACATTATTGTGTTTGTGGAGTCTACCAACTAGTGGTGAATCAATAGTGAATAAAAGACCCAAGGGTGAGCAAAAGACTCAAAGTTGATGATACGTATCTATTCATTTAGCCAATGGCACTAGGGAAATGTTGGTCAAATCAACTCAAATTGGCACACCGGTCTCTGATAAAATTCGCCAGTACCTCAAAACTGCACCAAAGCGAACCCGCGCTATTGTCCAAGAGGCCCAGCGAGTTGAGACATTTTTAAGTAACTTAATGCAACTAGGTGGCTTGCAGGATGAGGCATGGGCTTGTTGCCAGGATTATCCAACCTTGCGCCAGCTCAACAGCCTGGGCAAACAACTGGTCATCCGCATGTTTCGGAGTAATCCCCGATTTCAGGGCTACAAGGTCGATTTTGATCGTCATATGTTGAGTCCAAACGTGTTGTTCTTAGCGGGAACCCTCTGCGAACGGTTTGACTATGCCCACACCAGCCCATTATTTGGCCTCAATATCTTAGACATCGGTTGTGGGGCGTTATCAGAGTATGCACCCTTGGCTAAGGATGCCAATTTGCTGAGTCAGTTCTATGGCGATCGCCCTCCTATTGCGGCTGAACTCCTCCAAATGTTAGGAGCTAAGACCACTGGATTGGACCCCAGGGCCAATTGTGCTGAAACCTATGGCTATCAAGTCTCCTATCGCCACCGTGTCGTAGAGTTTGATGCCATTGAAAAATGGGTGAAGGATTACGTCAACACATTTGACATCGTGTCTTGTCTCAACATTCTCAGGCGACACAGTTTTTTGTACGGCCACTCCGACCCTGACCATCTGACGCACTTTTTAGCGGGGGTCCGTCGTTCCCTCGTATCCAAAGGACTCCTTTACTGTACGGCTCCATTACCTCCATCTACTTCAGACAATCGGAAAACCAACCGCCGTATTTTCCGGAAAGCAGGGTTCCAAATTCTGCATGAAGGGTACTATCTCATTGCTGAGCGGCTGTAAGGTCTAATGTCCCATCTAATGTAGAGTCCAGCCATAATGCGATCGCCTGATTAAACTCATCGGCACACTCATCATATAAGCAATGTCCCGCATCCGGGATCGTCACTAGACGAATTCGAGGATTCACAGCAATTTCCGCTTCGCACCCTTTCAAGGGCACAATAGTGTCCCCCAATCCCCAGATAATCAAGGTGGGTTGGGGAATGGAGTGCAGTAGGTGTTGCCGGCTAGGACTGTAGTTGGGCTGAGTCGCGGACTGGGTTAAGCGGCACAGGGTCTGGGCTGCACCGCGATCGCCAGTCGGGGTGACAAATTGGGAGACTAACGCATCAGTGACGCGATCGCTGTTTTTATAAATCGAACGTAACGCCGAGCGAATAAAGCGGGGCTGACGCGCCACCTTAAAAATCAACCGCACCAGTAGGGGAGACGTAAACAGTCGTTCCACCATTCCTAAACTAGCTTGTAACCATCGCGATTCAATCATATCTTGACGAGTATTGGGCACCGTCACCAAAATTAGCTGCTGCACGATGTCTGGACATTGAACCGCCACCGTGGCCGCCACCAATGCCCCCAGAGAATGACCCACCAACACAATAGGCCGCTGAATAAACTGTGCCCAAAAATCATAGATTTGCTCTAGCCATAGTTGGCTGTTGTAAGTCGTCGCTGCCTTTTCAGACCAGCCAAACCCTACTAGATCCAAGGTATAGACAGGCCCATAACGGCTCAACGCCAGAAGATTATGCTGCCATTGTTTCCCAGCAGAACCAAAGCCATGAATTAACAAGAACGGGGTCGCTTCTCCGATCGGTTCGGAGGGGACTTCTACCGCCTCAATGTCCGTTCCACCACAATGGCTTCGGTCCGTGCCGGTCCCCGTCAATGGATGGTACAGGTATCGGACTCGCCACCCTCGCCATATCCAATCTCGCTCGATCGCTAAGTTATAAGAATCTGTCATGGCACCAAGCCTTCATTTCTGTAATTTTTTGGAAGCTTTGTGAAAATGTCCTGAGTGCCAAGGGCAATTCAGTAAAAACTGGATAAAGTCAGTGATTATACTCACATAACCATGATGATCTTAAAACAAAAAGTATTACGAAATGCTGGCGGTCGCTTGCGCCTATGTCTGATCATTCCCCTTGGCAACGGAGCCAAATTTCAATATCCTGTCCATTCTGAAGCTGAAGCTTGGTCCATTTACAAACAACACCTCCAACTCAACACCACACCGCAAAAGTCAGCTTACGATAAGCATCGCAACTTGAAAGCATCAAGGTCAGCACCGCTTGTGAGCTAGATTAGCACCCTTACCACAGCAAATTGGGCTGCATTTCAATATCGCATCAATAAACCGTGAGGGAATGGCCTACGCTCTAGGCTATCCTCTCACGGTTTTAAGAATTGACTTGCTCGTTTCCTCAGTTTGGGTAGGAGACAATCGGAATAATGCCTAGGCCGACTGGGGCCACGGATTAGGCTGAGACAGGTGCCGTTCGTTAGCCGAGGATGCTTCACGAGCTTGCAGTTGCCCGTCTTCCAAATAGGTCACACGGTCGGCAACATTCTGGATGCGAGGATCATGAGTCACCATCAGCACCGTGCGATCGCTCTGTTTGGCCAAATTACACAACATCTCAATCACCACTTGACCACTGTGGGAATCCAAGGCAGCTGTTGGCTCATCCGCCATAATCAGCGGTGGATTTCCTGCTAGGGCACGAGCGATCGCCACCCGCTGCTTTTGTCCACCCGATAGATTCTTGGGAAGCTGGTTGGCTTTATCGGCCAGCCCCACTTGCTCTAGCCAGTATAAGGCTTCTTGTCGAGCGGGTCGGGGCTTCAGTCCCTTCATTTTCAGGGACACCATAATATTCTCAGTGGCCGTCAAAGCGTCAAACAAGTTAAACCCTTGAAAGATAAAGCCGATGTTGTGCAGGCGAAACTTGGCGAGTTGGTGTTTCGAGAGCTTTGTAATATCGGTTCCCAGGAGGGACACTTGCCCCTGAGTTGGACTGAGAATTCCACCCAAAATGGAGAGTCTGTCTCTTAT
>JBFRWC010000157.1:0-10164 GCA_051439365.1 Leptolyngbyaceae cyanobacterium | reverse complement strand
GAAAAATGGTAGCAAGCGCAGCAGTCGTCGTAAGAGCAAATCGTCCACCTCTACCACTTCTGATGCCACCGATGCCTCAGAGGTAAGCTAAAACTATTTTAGTTTGCTTATTTTGGTGGCTGAACCCCGCCTGGGGGGGGGTTCAGCCACGCAAATTAAATGGCAATCAGCTTAAAGACTTGGCATGGCTCCCTGGAAGATCAACATGAATGGGTGCGGAAGTAATCAACAGTACCGAATGATCTGTCACAAAACGTTTTAATAGCTTGGGATCTCTAGAGATCATACTCCTATACTAAGTAGGGAAGTCAACAACAAGAAGTAGCTCAGGTTCGTTTTTACGAGGCTGGAGGCAAAATACGGGATGCCGAAGACCTACAACGAAGAAGCGATTGGACAAATTCTGAAGCTTGCCATGTCTCGCCAGGGGCAGCCAGCAACCCTAACGCGATCGCAGCTTCGCGATATTGCGAATGAGCTAGGAATTTCAGAAGATAATCTAGCAGCGGCGGAGCAAGATTGGGCAATTCTGTGTCAGGCCCAAGCCGATCGGCTGGCCTTTGAAGCCTACCGCCATCTTCAGCTACAGCAAGGAATTGTCTGGTGCTTGGTGCTCAATACGGCGTTGGTGACAACCAATGTCGTGACTAGTCATACGGTCAGTTGGTCCGTCTACCCAGTTCTGCTCTGGAGTTGTATTCTCCTCCTGAAAACCTGGGGAGTTTATCAAGACAAGGGGGAGAAGTACGACCGGGCTTTCCGGCGCTGGAAGTTAAGGCAACAAATCGGCGAATCATTTAAGGCGCTGACCTCCCAGTTGAACAAAACCTTGTCTCAACCCATGGAAAATGGCGATCGCGACGCTAGCCATCCCAACCCAACTCCCAACAACGACACCTCCCCTGTCTAAGGTAAAAGCGAGTCCACGGACCTATCCAAATCATCTTGAGGGATGCAGCAATTTCTTAAGGTGACACTGCTCAAATCTCCAAGCTCGGTCAATTGGACCGAGGGGTACCCCAGCAGTTCACTCCAGGCTTGGCGGAGTTGTGGATCATCGGGGTTGGCCAAGAGGCCATCTCCCAATAACGTCAGCGCATCGTACCACACTAAATTGTCCGCAGACTGATGGCTCCACTCAATTCTCTGTTCAACGGAGAGGGCATCATGATCTTCAAGGTTAGCCATATCAACCAAAGGATCAGGCGCGACCCGTCTGACCCATCCTTCTACGGTCAACGCATTCCGAATTCCCAAGGGGTCATTGCAGTTCACGATAAAGAACCAGCGGTAGAGCTGCTCCGGTTCTAAGATGACATCCTCTGGTAGGGAGAGTTTGAGGATTCCTGGTTCATGCTCAATTGCTTGAAACACCTCGTATAGCGGATTGTAATCCGCATCTACGAGGGAAAACGTAATCGGATTGTTGGCATCTAAGGCAATGGGAACGTAAACCCATAAAGTGGGGGTCGCTTGGGTGGTGTGTCCGCCATAGCCGGCCTCTACTGGGGCCACCACTGTTAAGGGGATTTCTGTGGCAGGACAGGTGTTTGGCCCGTTGCGGGCTGCTCCTCCTGCATGGCTATCGGGCTGTCCAGTTCTGCCAAAATCTGGATAGTTCTGAGACGCAGTATTCTCTTCTGGCTCATTTCGAGACCCGGCATTGCCTTGCCGATTGGGCCGGCCCGTCGCTGGAGACCAGTTTGGCAATACTTGTTTGGCGACACTAGAAGTCGTGGGAACCTTTTCTAAGGACCGGACTTCATAATCTAGAGGGGCGGCGTTGGCTCCGGTGGACCAGAGGCACTGAAGCGTCAGCCACAAGGCAGCGGTTAAGTGGACTGCAGGAGTAGAGACAGAGGGCGTTAATGTCATGATAGATAAAGAGACTCCGTTTAGAATCATGGGGCTAACAGGGACAATAAAATCAAGAGGATCTGAAACGGGGGAAGCTCAGTCCGCGAATCAGGTGCCTTCCCCTTGGTTGCGATCAAGAGCGCTTTAAGAATAGCGCTTGAGAGCATCACGCTTGAGGGAATCGCCCTTGGGGCAAGCGTGCTTGAGTCAAGCGTGTTTCTGGCTCAACCATATCATTGCTCCAAGGGTCAGGAGGAGGCTGATAGCCGCTGGCACAAGCGGCACCCAGCCTCCTTGTAACAGAAAAAGGAAACTAATCCCCGTCAGGCCGAGAACTAGAGCAATCATGCCGCCACCATAGTGCCAAGGCGATCGCCCCACGATGACTACAATGCTGGCCAAAGCAGACCAGCCAAACACCCACAGCCCATCAGCCCAGGGGGGCAGCCCCCAGAGGAGAGGGCGGTCATCCAGGACCGCAGACAACATTTGACTCACCATATGGGCTTGAATCATGACTCCCGGTAAGGTCCCGTATGGGGTCGCATGATAGTCGCCGTAACTGCGATCGATGGTGCCAATGAGGACAATGCGATCGCTGATCAAATTGGCCAGGATATTATCGTGTCCAGAGGTGAGAAATTGTGACAAGGGAATCTGGGTAGATAGTGAGGGACGGGAACGATAGTTGAGTAGTATCTGATACCCACCATCGTTGATGCTGTCAGGATGCTGATACCCCCCAATTCGGCGCCGATTTACGGCAGGATAAGACCGACCACCAATCACAAGAATGCCGTCTTCCAGCCCGATATCTATCCCTTCATCATTAATTCTCAACGTCCCACGATCATCGGTATCAGCCCGAATATCATCAAGATAGCGAAAAACTAACTGGCTACTCAATGATTGGCTGGTGTTACAGGTAGCGTCGGGGGTCATCCCTAGCAAGTGCCGTCGCACTTGGCCATCCACATCATAGGGAATGTTGCTAAATCCAATCCGCTCTAGGGGGACTTCTAGAGGGGGATCGATCGCAGGATGACTCTGATCTCCGCCTCCTACGGCACAGACGGCAATTAAGTTGTCATACTGACTGAGGGCCTCTCTAAACGATACATCGCGAGATGGGTCAATTCCTAAATCACTGGAGGGACGGTAGATGTCCAGACCCACCAATCGGGGATTGTACTGGTCCAACTTGTCTAAGAGTTGGGCTAACGCTTCATCGGCTAGGGAGCCTTGACGCACCCAGCCTTGGGCATTTTGGTAGGCGATGTCGTTGCTATCGATGGTCACTAGGACAATGCGATCGTCGGGGGGCTCGGGCGATCGCCACTGCATTAATTGGTCAAAGGCCTGGAGTTCAGAGCTTTGCAATAGTCCTAACAGCCTTAGCCCCATCACACTGGCCGTAACCACCACACTGCTAGCCATCGCTTGTCCCCAAAGCTGCCATCGCCGCTGCCACCAAGGCATGAGCCGCTTAGCTGCATTGGACTTTCCATTGGGCGACTCAGAGGTAGGTGCAGCAGGAGGAGATAAAACAGAAGGAGGTAAAACAGAAGGAGGCAAATCTGTCACTGGGGTCCAGTCTTCTATCCCGATCGGCCCATCGGCAAGAAACTCTGGTTGGGGACTTTTCTCTAGAAACGGGTATTGGGCCTGTAGCTTCCAGGGCTGGGTCAGATCGTCCTTGTCATCTGGAGGACAAGTAGCCACATCAAGGGGAGTGACATTTTCGGCGATCGCTGGTTGCTGGGAAGGTGGGCAGGGTTGTGGGGATGCCGACTGATCCCCCACTCGCTGGGTTAGGCCTTGGGCAATTTGCGATCGCACGGCGGCGATCAGGGTGGCGATCGCCTCAGGACTCTGGGGCCGATCATCAGGAAACGGAGCCATTAACTGATCAATCAAGTGAGCCAAAGCGACAGAAATATGGGGGGCGCAGGATTGCCACAACAGTACCCCCCGTTCGGCCAAAAAAGTGGATGGATTTGATCCCGTCAGCAGGTGTACAAAGGTACGACCCAGCGCAAAAAAATCCGACTCCGGCACCGCACGCCCTTGAATCTGCTCCATGGGCGTGTAGCCTCTAGAGTAAAGATTGGTCCGGGTGATATCGTCGGCTTGCTTCTCCAGATACGTCTCGGTGATTTCCCGCACCGCCCCAAAATCAATCAGGGCCAACTGTCCATTCGGACGCAACATGATATTGGACGGTTTAATATCCCGGTGAAAACACTGCTGTTGATGGAGTTGGGTCAGGATTTCTGCCAGTTGGGCCAGCCAATCTAGCGCGGTTTCCTCCTCCAGTGGCTCGTTGTGGCGCTTATATAACCACTGGCGCAAATCCAGCCCCGGAATGCGCTCCATTACCAAACAGTGAGTGGCTTGGGTTGGATCACTGGCGGCCAGCATAAAGTATCCGTCATCCTCAACCTGAGGAATACCGGGATGATCCATTTGGCTAAGGACTTTGAATTCCCGCTGGAATAGCTTGACTGCCAGGGGATAATCTTCCAGCAGTACCTTCAGCACTTTGACGGTGCCACCATCGTCTACCTCAAAGGTCTGACTGAAGCCACCCTGACCGAGGGGTTTCAGGATAGTGTATCGATCATGGTGTAATCGGGTTCCAACTGGGAACATGGTGCTTGTACGTTACAGTTTGCGGTGATGGATTGTCTATGACCTCATCCTCTGGCCAAAGCACGATCGCGCCCTAGCTGGTAGTATCCCCTGGTGTCATTTTCTACGGTCTGTACTTTTCCCTAGTTTAAGCAGCCGCTAAGAGTACACTGGTCTAAGTCACGGACTCAGTGACAAATACACAGTTGTGGTGGCAGGTTACGTGGGTTGGCGATCGCCTGTCCCGGTTTGACAACGTCTGCGTCATACATCCCCTACAGCATTCGTCATCACAGAAACATTGTCATTTTGTAAAGTATGGGTCAAAGTTGTTGGGTTAATCCAGTGTAATTGACGAAGATACCCCATAATCATGACTAGTTTGTTAGTAGACTGCAACCCTTATTATGTCCTGTTATGGATACTGGGAACCAGAGCCAACAACCCTCACTCCGAGTCAAGGTTGCCAGATTGAAACCAAACGATTGTCCGAATTTATTTGAATGACTTAGCAGAACAAAAATATTAGTAATGAATATTATTCCAACCAATATTCCGGATGTTCTCATGATTGAGCCGCGTGTCTTCGGTGACGAACGGGGCTTTTTTATGGAAAGCTACAATGCCAAAGCCTTTGCTGACAAGGCCGGAATTGATCTGACGTTTGTCCAGGATAACCATTCTCGTTCCCTTAAAGGGGTACTGCGAGGGCTGCACTACCAAATTGAGCAAGCTCAGGGCAAACTGGTCCGGGCGGTAGTCGGCAGTGTTTATGATGTGGCAGTGGATATCCGCAAAAGTTCGCCTACCTTTGGCCAGTGGGTCGGTTGTTTCCTGTCCGCTGATGATAAGCGACAGCTATGGGTACCGCCCGGTTTTGCCCATGGGTTTGTCGTGGTGTCGGATGTGGCCGAGGTTTTGTACAAGACAACGGACTTTTACGCGCCCCAGCACGAGCGATCGATTTTGTGGAATGATCCGGCGATCGCCATTGACTGGCCCATTGATGCGGCTGAAGTGGTGTTATCGCAGAAGGACCAAGATGGCAAGTTACTCAAGGATGCTGAGGTATTTGCATGACCAAGATTTTACTGGTGGGCGCAAATGGCCAGTTGGGCCAAGATCTGCGCCACACCCTAGCGCCAGGGAATACGGTGACGGCAGTTAGTCGGGCTGAACTAGACCTGACTGACCCTGAGGCGATTCGGCAGTTGATGCAAGCTTCTGCCCCAGAAGTCGTGGTCAATGCGGCGGCTTACACCGCCGTGGACAAGGCGGAAACAGATGAATCCACGGCCAAGGCCGTGAACGCGATCGCCCCCACGATCATGGCGGAAGAAAGTCATAAATTAGGGGCTACTCTCATCCATGTGTCTACGGATTATGTTTTTAACGGCCAGAAGAATACCCCTTATCTGGAAACGGATACGCCAAGCCCCCTAGGGGTTTACGGTCACACCAAGCTGATGGGAGAAGAGGGCATTCGCCAAAGTTGCGATCGCGCCATCATCATCCGCACGGCTTGGGTTTACGGTAGCCAAGGCAAGGGAAACTTTGTCAAAACCATGTTGCGGCTGGGGGCCGAACGGGAAGAATTGCGGGTAGTGGTGGATCAGGTGGGTAGCCCCACTTGGACCCAGGATTTGGCCGGGGCGATCGCCACTCTCATCGCGAACATGGAAACGGCTGACGATATTGGTGGGTTGTATCACTACGTCAATAGCGGTGTGACCAGTTGGTATGACTTTGCGATCGCCATTTTTGAAGAAGCGGAGACCATCGGCTTTCCCCTCGCCATTCAGCGAGTGATGCCGATCACCACTGCTGAATATCCCACTCCGGCCCAGCGTCCCGCCTATTCATCGCTGTCAAATCGCCGGATTGCCAAGGCCATCGGGGCACAACCGCCCTACTGGCGCAAGAGTCTACGAAAAATGTTGGCGGAACTCCATACAATTAAGGCATAACAGAATCGGACCCTCCCACTTGTTCCCCAATGTTCGTCCGCAAGTTAGTTTGTACTTCTCTGATCGAATTTGTTTGAACCCTCTGTTTGAACGATTTATTTAAACCATATGTTTAAGCCATATGGCCGCGTCTTGAGGCATTCAGCCCCTATCTAGATATTGTTAGTCCAGTATTTTTTCGGAAATCAACATGAAAGCATTAATTCTCTCCGGGGGAAAGGGCACTCGTCTTCGTCCTCTTACGTACACTGGGGCCAAGCAACTGGTGCCTGTTGCGAATAAGCCGATTCTTTGGTACGGCATTGAGGCCATTGTTGCCGCAGGGATCACAGAAATCGGTATCATTATCAGTCCTGAAACGGGGGGCGAAATTGAGCAGGTCACCGGGGACGGTGAGCAGTTTGGGGCCAAGATTACCTATATTTTGCAAGACCAACCCTTGGGCCTTGCCCATGCGGTGAAAGTGGCCCAGCCCTTTTTGCAAGATTCTCCCTTCGTGATGTATTTGGGCGACAACTTGGTTCAAAGTGATCTCGGTGCATTCGTCAACCATTTCAAAGATCAGCATCTTGATGCCATGACTCTGCTGTGTCAAGTGCCCAACCCCAGTGCTTTTGGGGTAGCTAAGGTGGATGCAACGGGTAAGTTATTGCAACTGGTGGAAAAGCCCAAAGATCCCCCCTCGAACCTGGCGTTGGTGGGGATTTATTTGTTTACCGCTGGCATTCATGAGGCGATCGCCGCCATCCAACCCTCGGCACGGGGCGAACTCGAAATTACCGATGCCATCCAAATGCTACTGAACTGGGAGAAAAATGTGGAAGCCCACCAAATCCAGGGCTGGTGGCTGGATACTGGGAAAAAAGACGACCTGTTGGAAGCCAATCGTGTCATTCTAGACGAGTACGCCGCTGCGGCACAGCAAGGGGAAGTCGATGACCAAAGCCAAGTGATTGGCCGGGTCCACATCGAGCCAGGGGCCAAGATCATCAACTCCACCATTCGAGGTCCGGTAGTCATTGGTGCCAACTGTCATATCGAAAACAGCTTTATCGGTCCTTACAGCAGCATTGCTGATAATGTCACCATTGTTCATGCTGACTTGGAACACAGTGTTCTGCTAGAGGGCACTGAGGTGAAAAACGTACACCAGCGCATTGTTGATAGTCTGGTTGGACGACGGGCCAAGGTAACGGAAGCACCCCAGCGTCCTACGGCCATCCGGTTGATGTTGGGTGATGATTCTAAGTTGGAATTACCAATGTAGTTGGGGGTGTCTGGGCGATGGAGTGATGGGGTAATGGAGTGAATAATCTTGTGATCCATCCACTCTCATACTCCCTCACTCCCCCACTCTCTCACTCTCACTTCCCCACTCTCCTCCCCCCACTCTCTTGCTTTATTTTTATTCATTTATCAAAGTGACAAATTCTATGCCAGCAACAAATCAGGCGCGATCGCCCCACAATATCCTCATTACGGGCGGCGCGGGTTTCATTGGTTCTAATTTTGTGCATCATTGGTGTGAGCAGTATCCCGGCGATCGCGTTGTGGTTCTGGATGCTCTTACTTATGCAGGGAATCGCAAAAATCTAGCAGCTCTGGAGGGTAAGGCAAATCTGCGGTTTGTTCAAGGGGATATTTGCGATCGCGCCTTGGTCGATCAGCTATTTCAAGCGGAAAATATCGATACGGTAGCCCATTTTGCTGCCGAATCCCATGTGGATCGTTCGATTTTGGGTCCGGGCGCATTTGTGCAGACCAATGTGGTGGGCACATTTACGCTGCTGGAGGCGTTTCGGCAGCATTGGATGAATCGAGGTCAGTTAGAGAGCGATCGCTTTCTCCACGTTTCCACCGATGAAGTTTACGGGAGCCTTGGTCCCGCTGATCCAGCATTTTCTGAAATCACTCCCTACGCGCCTAATAGCCCCTATTCCGCGTCCAAGGCCGGAAGTGACCATTTGGTCAGGGCTTACTACCACACCTACGGGATGCCCACCTTGATGACCAACTGTTCCAACAACTACGGTCCCTATCACTTCCCCGAAAAACTGATCCCGCTAATGTGTATCAACATTTTGCTGGGCAAGCCCCTGCCTGTGTATGGCGACGGCCAAAACATTCGGGATTGGCTGTATGTGGGCGACCACTGTAGCGCCATTGACACGGTCATTCACAAAGGACAACCTGGGGAAAGCTATAACGTCGGTGGCAATAACGAGGTCAAAAACATCGACTTGGTTCATGCCATCTGTGACCTGATGGACGAATTGGCGACCGATTTGCCGACCCATCCCTCCAGGGAATTGATTACCTTTGTCAAGGACCGTCCCGGACACGATCGCCGCTATGCCATCGATGCCACCAAGATTGCCACAGAATTGGGCTGGACTCCGGCTCAAACCCTGGAAGCAGGCTTGAGAAGCACGATTGAATGGTACTTGGCCAATCAAGAGTGGTGGCAACCGCTGCTCTCAGAAGAGTATCAGCAGTATTACAAGCAAGTTTACGCCTAGAAATTTGCTTGTGTGTAGGTTGGGTTGATGCAAGGAAACCCAACAAAAGCGTTGAAAACGTTGGGTTTCGTACCCTCAACCCAACCTACTCTGGGGAACACGTAGAACATGTGTCACTCTTACATTGATTAAATCAAAACTTCAGAGAATTATCATGGTAGATCAGGTATTGCTGGAAACGGTCGGGTTAGTGGCCATCGGGCGGAATGAGGGCGATCGCCTCAAAGCCTGTCTCAATTTGGTACGGCAGCAGCTTCAGCATGTCGTCTACGTGGATTCTGGGTCTACCGATGGCAGTGTGGAGTTCGCCCGTTCCATCGGGGTGGAGGTAGTGGAGTTGGATTTGTCCATTCCCTTTACCGCTGCCCGTGCCCGCAATGCCGGATGGCGGCGCTTAGTGGAACTCTATCCCACGGTGGAGTTTGTTCAGTTTGTGGACGGGGATTGTGAGGTGGCTGAGGGCTGGTTGGCGATCGCCCATCAGGAATTACAGGACCATGAGGGCGATCGCTGGGCGGTAGTCTGTGGTCGCCGTCGGGAAAAGTACCCCGACGCTTCCATCTACAACCTGCTGTGCGATTTAGAGTGGAATACTCCGGTTGGAGAAGCGGGAGCCTGTGGCGGGGATTCCCTGATGCGGGTGGCGGCTCTGAAGCAAGCCGATGGCTTTAATCCGACTCTGATTGCGGGAGAAGAGCCGGAATTATGCGTCCGCTTGCGCCAACAAGGGTGGAAAATCTGGCGACTAGATGCAGATATGACCTACCACGATGCTCAAATGTTGCGCTGGGGGCAGTGGTGGAAACGGACCCAACGGGCAGGTCATGCCTTTGCTGAAGGGGCATGGCTCCACGGCAAGAGCGAACAACGCCATTGGGTGAAAGAAGCTCGCAGTATTTGGATGTGGGGCGTGGGAATTTGGGCGATCGCTCTCCTTGGCACTTGGCTCACATCCGGTCTTAGCTTGCTCCTCCTATTGGCCTACCCTGCGTCAATTTTCCGTATTTTCCTTCGGTGTCGCTCCAGCCTTGGGGCCAGACCTGGTTTGTTTTACGCCATCTCCTGTGTGCTCGGCAAGCTTCCCCAAGCCGTTGGGACCGTTCAATTTCATTGGAACCGGCTCACAGGCAAACGCAGTCAGTTGATTGAGTACAAAGCTTGAGATTGTCCCCAAAGGCCCAAGCGAGAAC
>JBFRWC010000156.1:0-3399 GCA_051439365.1 Leptolyngbyaceae cyanobacterium | reverse complement strand
CTATGAGGCTGTTCATGCCCCTGATTCGGAGCGGTGCCACGAGAAGTTTTAATCATCCATAAATCCTAATACGGCGACTTTCTGATGGCGCAACTGTTCGAGTAAATTGAGCGGCGCAGCCGATCTTGTTTTTTTCTAGCTCAGCTAACTTTGCTGCTCTAGTTTTTTTAAGCCTGGGCAGTAATACCAGTCGGATATGAAGGTGCGCCAAATTGGATGCCTGAAAGCCCCAGCATAGCTAGACTCATTTGGCGCAAGCTCATAGAAAAATGGTAAACAAATTATCTAGAGAAACATCGAAGCCGCACTGTGCTGTTGATAAGACCACTGTGCGGCTTCGATGAAAAGTTCTTCGAGGAATAAGCGAAGTCACTACCAATTACCGCTGTTGAATGGTGAGAGTGTAGTTATTGACTTGGCCATTATAATCTCCAACAAACACAGAATAGGTTCGGCCTTCGGGGTTCCCTTCCCATGCAGCAGTCAGTTCCACTCGGCTATTGGATAGATTATCTGCCATCACGCAGGTTTCTCTCCCTGTGCCATCATCCACTACTCGCAGCGTAGGCTGGCCATTCCTACCAGCAACAACAAAGCTTAACTGGGCAAGGGGTTCTTTGACATCTATTTGCACCACACGGGACTGGGTATTTTGCCGATCGCAATGATCAGGCTGAGCGTTGGAGGAAACATCGTAGCGCTGCCGCCCTTGGAGAGGGGTGGAAAGTCTAGCCCTATTGGCAAAGGTGGGTAGGCTTGTTAAGCCCCACAACAATGTGGCGATCGCCATCCCCAAAACTGTCCATTTTCTACGGTGTGTCATGATCATATCCCCACAGAAATACGAGTTGATGCCTAGGCTCTGATACCTAAGAAAAGAGTGTGAGAGATATTGTTTTCTCACACTCCCATGCTACTAATTAACGATGGAGACAAGCCTAACTTCTGTGCCAGTTTTCGAACTTGCGTTCTGTAGAACCCATTTGGGATCTTTCAAAACGGCGTTGCTAAGTTACCAGCAAGCCTTGGAGATGCGCCGCGAGTTGCTGGGAGAGCGGCATCCCGATGTGGCTGGCAGCTTGTTCAGTTTGGGAGCATTACGCTATCGACAAGGACAGCCAGAGGAGGCGTTATCGCTGTTGCTTGAAGCCAGGGCTATCTATAAGGTGACGTTGGGGTTGAACCATCCCACTGCGAAAAATCTCCAGACTTGGATTGATGCTTCGGAAGCGGCCTTGGGTTGAGTGGGGGAGTGAGGCAATTTTGGATTTTGGTCGGGTTAGGGAGTGGGGAAGTGGGGAAGTGAGAGATTTGGGGGGCGATCGCCTTACTCAGACTTTCAGTAAACGTGCTTCCAAACCTGCTCCAATCTACGGGTAAATTATGAAACTTTCACAGTGTATCGGTCTAAACATCTGAAAATCTCGTCGGTCAAGCGTTAAGACTGTTTGAACTTTGAGCCGTTCAGCGATCGCCATCACCGTAGCATCCACAAAATCGAGTTTGCTGTCCATATACTGATGCAGAACAGACGCAACACGCTGAAGATCATCGTCAGTTGCAGAAATCAGAATAAATCGACTCCTTGGTAACTGTTGCAGAAACCGAATCGTGCATAAAATTCCGGCATTGCGACCTAGTAAATAAGCAATTTCCACCAGTGCTAGCTGAGGTAGCAAAATTTGAGAATAGTTTGCATAGATAGCAGTAACGCGATCGTGATTGATGTCCGATTGATTGGTGAGAGTCACAACAAAGCTAGTGTCAGCGATTACTCTTTCCATGAAAAAACAGATGATGAATGAATCTCCTGTGCCAGAATATCTTTGGCCTCTGTTGAAAGATGAGGAGGTCCCGAAAACATTCCGACAATGGGATCATCTTCGACACTTAAGGGAGTTGTGGGTTCTGAAATTGAGTCCGTTAATTTTTGGGAAACTAACTGCATCAGTTGACCAACCAAGCTCATTTGCTCAGTTAAACTAAGTTGCTTTGCCGCGTTCACTAATTCCTGTACTGTCATACGCATCTCCCCCAAGTCATAAGTACCGCCAGAGAAACGAGAAATATTCTGCTCCATCAGTATCCATTTATATCTCCAAGTTTAAGCTAATTGCGATCGCCCGTCTCGTCCAGCATTGTCTAGAGTTGGGAGAGTTAGGGGGTTAAGGAGAGTTTATGGGCGATCGCCTGCAAACAGGACATAACGGGTACCCTGTCTTTCTCATTTGCCGTTGTGATAAGAGTAACCAGAGCTAAGTGTCAACAGTGCCCAGATTTTCCTTAGATCTGTTGGGCGATCGCCCCAAGAGTGGGGCCAATCATCGCTAGAATAGGAATCGGCCAACTGCCCTGAGAACCTTTCTAGAGAAACTACTATGTCTGTTCGTGTTCGCATCGCGCCCAGTCCCACTGGAAACTTACACATCGGTACTGCCAGAACGGCGGTGTTTAACTGGTTATTTGCTCGTCACCACGGCGGACAATTTATCCTGCGAGTGGAGGATACCGATTTAGAGCGATCGCGCCCCGAATTTACCCAGAACATTACTGAAGGACTGCAATGGTTGGGGTTGCGGTGGGATGAAGGCCCGTTTTTCCAGAGCGATCGCATGGATCTCTACAAAAAATCCGTGCAGACCTTGTTGGATAAGGGCTTGGCCTACCGCTGCTATGTCACCGAAGAAGAGCTGAACGACTTGCGGGCGTCCCAAGAGGCTCAGAAGCTAGCGCCTCGCTATGACAATCGTCACCGTGATCTGGCCCCAGAGCAAGAAGCGGCATTTCAGGCGGAAGGTCGCGAACCTGTCATCCGGTTCAAAATTGACGATGATCGCACGATTGTTTGGAAAGATATGGTGCGGGGAACGGTGAGTTGGAGCGGCAGCGATTTGGGCGGCGATATGGTGATTGCCCGTCGTGCCCCTGCCGACCAAATTGGTCAACCCCTCTATAACTTTGTGGTCGTGGTGGATGACGTAGATATGAATATTACCCACGTGATTCGCGGTGAGGATCATGTGGCCAATACCGCTAAGCAACTGTTGATCTACGAAGCATTAGGATCTGAAGTGCCCCAATTTGCCCATACGCCCCTGATTCTCAGTCCCGCAGGTAAAAAGCTCTCTAAGCGAGATGGTGTCACCTCCATTTCGGATTTCCAGAATATGGGATACGTGCCAGCGGCATTGGCTAACTATATGAGCTTACTGGGCTGGACCCCACCGGATTCTACCCAGGAGCAATTTTCCCTGGAGGACGCGGCAAAAGAATTTGACTTTGAGCGGGTCAATAAGGCAGGAGCCAAGTTTGACTGGGATAAGCTCAATTGGCTCAATAGCCAGTATTTACATGGGATGGAATCAGCAGAGCTGACGGATCTGCTGATTCCCTATTGGC
>JBFRWC010000155.1:0-5135 GCA_051439365.1 Leptolyngbyaceae cyanobacterium | reverse complement strand
CCAACGCCCCCACTCCCCCACTCCCCCACTCCCCCACTCCCCCACTCCCCCACTCCCCCACTCCCCCACTCCAGGACTCCCTCCTCAACCTCCTCAGCCAATGCGACGACGACAACCTCCGTCCCGTCCTCATTTTTGACCAGTTTGAGGAATTCTTTTTCGCCTACCCCGATCCCCTAGCACGGCAAGATTTCTTTCAGTTCATCGCCGATTGTTTAGAGTTACCCGGTGCGCTCAAGTCGTTTTGTCGTTGCGGCAGGACTATCTGCACTATCTTTTGGAGTCACAACAACTGGTGCAGCAGAGTCAATGGCCCCACAGTTCAATGGCCCGATCCCAGTTAGATGACATTTTGAGCCGTCACATCCTCTACCAACTTGGTGATTTGAGCCGAGAAGATACTAAAGCCATCATCCAAACCCTGACAGATGGGCAACAGATGTATCTGGAGCCTGGGTTGGTGGAGGTGCTGGTGGAGGACTTAGCAGGACCGCTACAACAGGTACGCCCCATTGAACTGCAAATCGTCGGAGCGCAGTTGCAAACGGAAGGGATTCACACCTTAGCGCAGTATCGTGTTTTAGGAGAGAAACCTAAGGAAACCTTGGTACAGCGGTACCTAAACGGAGTCGTGGTGGATTGTGGCGATAAGGAAACGCAACAGTTGGCCGAGTTGGTCCTGTTGCTGTTAACAGATGAGCGGGGCACCCGACCGCTGAAAACGCGATCGCAGCTCGCACGGGAATGTATGGCTCTATCCAACCCAGAATCCAACTTATTTCTGGATGTACTGGCCGACTGTTTGACTCAGGTACCACAAATTTCCAAACTGCATGATGTAATTTCTCGGTTTTCAGGGGGTTTAACAGGAAAGAACGGTAGCAATCAGCCGTCTGATCAGGCTGTTGATCCATCCCTAGCCACCAATCAACTCGATCAAGTTCTCTACATTTTGTGTCAGGCCGGAATTGTTTGCTGTCTGCCTGATGTTGGGGACAATGGCAGAACGCCACTCCAGCAAGAGTATCGCTATCAATTGGTTCATGATTACATTGCTGAAATGATTCGGGCTAAAAAAGCGCCCCAAATTTATCAACTGGTTGCTGATTTAGAACAGGAGCGGCTGCAACGAAAGCGAATCGAACAGCAGAAACGAACCGTTGAAGCAGAAAAACAGAAGCTGAAACAGGCAAATACTCTACTCACCCAAGCCAAAATCAAGGCAGGAAAACTGCTACTGAGTAGTCTGTTTTTTTCTATTGTGATTAGTAATTTATTTATTATGCTTGTATTTTTCTGGTTTTATAACTTTGCCCCAAGAAAAACAGTCAACCTGTTACGAGAAGATATGCGATCGACCCTGAAGGCAGCGGCTGATGGCTTGGATGTGGACGAGTTGATGACACTTTACCACCATGGAAAATCTAACGAGGAGGGCTTTTCAGATGATCCCCGTTATGCGAATCAATTAGAATGGTTTCTCACAGTCAATCGGATTGAACCTCGTGCTTGGCTCTATTCCTTCGTGGTCATTGGACCACCCCACTTAGAGCAAATTCGTCCCCTCTCCAATGCGGAGTTCCGAGGCATTCCGATTGAACAACATCAGACCATCTGGTTAGTCGATCTATGGGCAGCCTACCCGGAGTACCGCAATGAACGGGCGGCCCAGTTTCTTTACACCCAACAGGGCACTAGCTCCATCGCAGCCTTAGTCAAATATCAACATCGAGTCGTGGAAGTTTCCAATATCTATCAAGACAAATGGGGTGCATGGTTATCAGCTTTTTCCCCGTTAGAAAATCAACAGGGAAAGGTGGTCGCGATCCTGGGGCTGGACCTGGAAGCCGATCATATTTTTGCCCTGCAACGTACGATTCGACATCATGTTATCACTGCTTTCTTTATCACTCAGGCTAGTTTCTTTTTGGTTTATCTCATTCTTTGGAAACGGGTTCAAACTTTTTGATGATGTTCTTTGAGGGCGATCGCGATTCTTCTCCTCATTCTTCTTCTCGTTATTCCCCTCAGAGAGCGATCGCCTGAAAACCGAACCGCACCGGGCTAAACCAACTGAAGATGACGACCCGTTTCAGAACATAAACAGCGAATGTGGCATCCGGTTAGAATTCTGAGTTGATCAATCAACGTAATTCCTTTCATCCCATCGCCCACATTACAATGGCCCAAGGTGAGTGACGGGGTCACATAACTGGGAAGACCGGAAAACCACGATTGTAGCTCCCAGGCATAGTGCTCAATGGTTTCGTTGGTTAACGTATCCTGCCCCAAATCCAATCGACCTGGACTACCCGTTGTATAAATGTGAAGGGACTGAATCTGGGGACACTGCCCTAAAATATGAGCAATTTTCGATACGCCGTGACCGAACGGAGGCAGGGACATTTGAACGATGCCCGTATCTGATAGTGGGATTGAGCGATCGCCACCGTAAGACTCAACCAAAACAAGCGGGTTAACAAATATAAGCGTTTGGCATGTGGCTAAAATTGGGTCTTTGGGTTGGATATTAAATGGCATCAAAGGAAGCTGGCTCAATGTTGTTTCTTTGACGTAAATGCTCATTGCAGTATGCCCTACGTGATTCTTAAAAATGCGAATTAACTCCTCTCTGGGGATAGATGGTTTCCTTGTATCACACCACGGCTTCTTCAAGAACCCGTGGCGGCTCCAAAGCTAACCCATTTTTGCTCTTACTCTCAATATTCCCAAATGATGGCAAATGGTAACTTCTCCCCCTTTTTCTGTGAGATTTATAATTTTTACACCCACATTTGAGCAGTATCACGGAGATGACCTGGGTGACAATTGCTGTTTCTTTGATAAGGCAAGGGTTTAATCCAGCATGGAGCAATTCACTGGACTCAATTTTTTCGCAAGGTCGCGGTCTCAAGACGCATCTGTGCGGGTGCAGTCGGTATTTTTTCGAGGGTTGACCTAAATTTCTTCTGTGAAATTTGGGTCAAGATTTTATCAAGCGACGTTACCCATAGACGGACTTGCCCATGAACGGTCCCCCGATGAACGGCCTGCTCATAACTCCTGCGTTTTGCAGATCTCTCACAACCTCATCGAGGAATATGAATCTTCGTCACCGCTTTCGCTTCAGTTTTGGGGGGATTGGGTGCTTCGGATAAGCTCAAGACAACCATTTCCTGATGGCGGATAGTGGTAATGGCCACTTCCCAGGGAAAAGTGAAGGATTGGAACGATTCGGGGGAGATTCGATCAATGTCTAGGTCAATCACCACTTCCTTGAGAATGGCAAACAGCTTGTGGCGAATCACCTGTAGCTCTTCTAGGGTGGTTGCATGATCCACTTCTGAAATCAAATCTAAAATTTCTAGGTTGTAGTGATCGGCTCGGTTTTTCTGCCGACTGAGTAACCAACTCCGGAGTTGCCAGAGTCCCGATGCAGTCAAAATTAGGATCGATAGCAATAATCCCAGCAGTTCTGCGTATCGCTCTAAAAAGGAGGGATCATCTTGGGCATGGTAAGCAATGGTCTCCGGATGGAGCCGAAACCCCAAGTCGCGCATGGTTTCCGGTGACCCAATATTGGCCAGCAGGGGGTTTTGCTGGATCAATTCATTCCGGTGGTCATACAGGACTTGGGTCACGGCGCGAATCACTTCGTTGTCTACGTCCTTATGGGCCACGAGGAGAGCACTCACGGAAATGGTGGATAAATCCCGATCGGGTGAGGGCAACCTACCATCGTAGGTCCCTTTGGGGATGATAGTGGACTGAAGGTAGGGTTGGGTCAGTTGCAGTGCTTGAATTTGGTCGAAGGGGACCAAGTTAAATTGTCCAGTTTTCAACACCTTGGCGATTTCTGCGTTGCCGATGCCAATGACGCGGAACAGGGCATCAACTTCATCATTGAGCAGCGCTTGAGTGGCTTCACGGGTGGAGAGGATGGTGGAGGTGAATTCGCGAGGATCAAGACCATAATGTTCCCCCACGGGCCAAAAAAGACTGTGGGAACCACTCCCTTTTGGCATCAGTGCAATCCGTTTCCCCTGGAGATCAGCCATGGTGTTAATGCCTGCCGATTGATTGACGATGAGGTGCAACATTTCGGGATACAGCTGGGCGATCGCCCTCACCTCCCGCTTAACCGGAGTGTTGCTTTGCACCAAAGCCAGATCCACGACTCGATCGTGAACATCGGCCATGTTTTGGGTAGACCCTGGAGACTCCACCACTTCGATCCGGATTTTGGGATAGTTTTCAGCGGTGACTTGAGCGATCGCTTGGGCCACACTGTAGTACTCTCCCGTTGGGCCACCGCTGGCTAGCCGCACGGTGTAAGTCTCTCTCACTTCATAAATAAAGGCAGCAACGGAGGCGATCGCCACAGTCAAACAGGCCCCCAAAATGGTCCATAGGATCATTGGGTTTCTGCCTCCAAACCTTTGCATGTAGTTACCAGTCTCCATATTTAAGCAGTGTGCTGATTCCAAACCGCATCCTTGCTCTGAACTATATCGTGCCCACGAGCGATTTTCCTCAATAACCGTCCCTCTCCCCCCCATAACCGGGAAAAATTTATCGTTTAAGAAAACTTGCCAAATAAAGAGCCAATTAAAAAATGCCCCGCTCCCTCGGCCAGCAAGTGTTCAGGCGGATTAGCAGGGATTGCAGAGCATTCCCAGGTAGACTAGGGCTAAGATCAAGCATGAGGTGATCCAAGATGTCATCCCCGTCCCATCAGTTAGTTCTATTCAGCAAGCCCGGTTGTCACTTATGTGAAGGGCTAGAGGAAAAGTTAATCGCGATTCAACAGACTGATCCTTGTCCTCTCTCCTTTACCGTTGAGCTGCGGGACATCACCACTCGGCCTGAATGGTTCGCCGCCTACCAATACGAAATTCCGGTGCTGTGCTGGGCGATCGCCACCCCCCAAGGCGAGCAGCTGATCACCATTCCTCGCCAATCTCCCCGTGCTTCCGCAGAGCGAGTGTTAAAAGTGTTGCAGCAAACCCTACCATGCTAGTCTCTCCTTGCGAGCCTTTCTTCAGACTCAGTAGATCACCAACATTCACTGTTCTACTGGATTGTCAGGTGTTGTTGGGGGGGGGGCTTCCCCCCCCCCCCCCACACCGGGTGGT
>JBFRWC010000154.1:0-7009 GCA_051439365.1 Leptolyngbyaceae cyanobacterium | reverse complement strand
TAATCGCTGTTCGATCACCCCCTGCCGAAAGGTGTCGCGGTAGGCAGAGGGGTTAGTGGGATTGAGGTAGGCTCGACCATTGAGCAGGTTAGAAATTGGCCTAAAGACCCGCTGGGGGTTGACGGGGAGCGCACTACCCACGGCAGCAAATCCGTACCGAGCCACCACATCGGCAGGACCTCGTCCGGGAAGCCGCTTGCCCCCCTGCTTGAGCACTGCTCCCCGATCCACCACTTGGCTACTGATGCCACCCGATCCATGATAGTAAGCCACGAGTGGATATCCACCCAATGGCATGGGAGTTTTGGGCAGGGTAATCACCACGGGAATCGTGGACGAGCCGAACTGCACGAGGTCTCCTGTGGCGGTTTGCTCAAACAGTCCATCCCGTTTTTCAAAGGCTAAGAAAGGGGCTGAGCCTTTCTGAAAATCGGGCAGCTTAATTTGGGCCTCAAACTGACAATAGCCTAAGTCGCTGATCCGCTTTTCCGGGGCATATTTCACTTTAGTGATGGGGGGATGATAGCGAGTCAAGACCCGATCTGATAGCTGGGCCATCTCCGCCACCACGTCTCCCGTGGTAAACACGGTGGCGCTGACAACGCTGTTGCGATTGATGCCCACTTGATCAAGAGTTTGCCACAAGGGTTGGTACAGGAAGTAGGCGGCAAATTTGTGCTTGAGGAGACCAGATGGAAGCCGCCCCTGTCGCATTTGCTGAAAAACAGAAGTACTTTTGAGGGGCTGACCCTTGGCATCTCGGAGCGATCGCCGCACTACATAGGCATACTGGTGATTCGGCTCTAGGACGATACCGGGGTAGGGAGCCACTGCGAGTAAATGGGGCGGCACATAGTAAGGGTCCGGGTCCGGGGTAGAGGCTACAATAGGCATCAACTGGCCTCGTTGGGGCGAGTCCGGATCAACGTCGATGAGCAAGAGTGGCGCGTTGGGTTCGGTGGGAATTAATTGGTCAGGACTCTGGGGCGATAGGGGTTGATTGAAACGAAAGTAGGCGGCGGCAGTGGTGGGAAATTTGGGGCGATCGCTAGCAATCGTTTTCAATCGCTTGAAGAAGCCGATAAATCCGGTAAAGGTGGGGAATCCAGATAAATCAGGATGCCCTTTGTCATCCAATCGCAGATCTGAGGGATAGGGAAAGTGATAAAACTGATCAGGGTCCGTCCAATCTGCATTCAAATCAAACATCGGGGCTGTCCGCTCAGTCAGTTGGCTGTGGCCATTCCCTGATGAAGATTGCGCCCAGGCAACCAAGCGGGTTGCGGTTCCTAGCTCCGGTAGCCCTGCAAACACCAACGCTAACAGGACAACGAGCAAACCCCGAACGATCGATCTGTAATTCATCCGCCTGTTTCCCCTTGAGTGCCACGATTTTTCAAGGCAATCTTCTCAGATACTTGGCTGTAATAGCAACAGCTACATGAGTGAGGACGTTTTGTAGGGGGGCTTCGCGTCTCCTCCAACACTTCTCCTAGTGCTCAATCCATTTCCCAGTCTAGAAACCCAGCAATTTGGCTGGCCAACGTCAGCGGCTCAAACGGTTTCATAATCACTCCTTTAGCGCCCAACTGATAAAAAGTTCGGCGATCGCTCGACTCAGCCTTCCCCGTCAAAAAAATCACTGGAATCCCTTGGGTTTCCGGTCTCGCCTGCAGTTCGGCAAAGGTTGCTACCCCATCTTGGGCAGGCATCATCGCATCCAGCAAAATCGCATCGGGTTGGTGCTGTATCGCTTGCGCGACCCCATCATCGCCAGATAGGGCCGTCAACACTTCCCAGGCGGCTACCATTGTCAGTCCTAACTGGACAATAGTGTGAATATCAGGAGCGTCGTCAATCAATAAAACACATTTGGTCGTCATGGTCATGGGTTCGTCAGGGGTAAATGGGGCAGGAGTACACGGGACTGGGGGGAAGGGAAAGCACGGAACGAGGCCAGAGGAGAACGGGTAGAAATTCGGATAAGGCTGGGATTCTTCACAAGTTCTTCAAATTGTTGGGCTAGGCTGAAAGTGGAGTTTTCTAGGTTTAATGTTATGGTCCTTCTCTACTGTTTCGGCAACGCAAGTCTGGCGCAGAGAGTGTTGGCTAATCTGCAACAAACTTGGCGATCGCATCTCCATTGTGCAACGGTCGTGTTCCTCAATGACTTTTGGCTGGTTCGTCTGATCATTGATCCAGCTCTCGACTTAGAGCAGTTCAAGAATTGGCAGGCATTTTTGAGCGAAGGGGGAATTCCCCATCATCCCTCCCCTATTATCTGTCGGGCCTTTGACGACCTCGATCTGGGGATGGACCCAGTGCAGGTGATGAATCGCCATCACGTGGCAATCGTGTCCCACGGGTCAGCGAATCCCTGGGAAGTCCGACACTTTCAAGAAAATGTCGTGGCGGGTTTGGGCTATTGTCCACCCAGCTTAGTTTAATCTCAAGGGTTCTACCCAAGCTTCCTCCATACCCGCTAAGGTTAAAGGATATGAAGATGACCTAGACTAGAGGGTAGATTTTCCTGCCGTCTGAACCTAGACTATGACATCCCTCCCTCGCATTCCAACCTATTCTGCTCCCTCCCCTCGCGATAGTGGTCGAACGGTTGGGAAATATTTTCAATCCGTCATCATCATGGGGTGCATTACCCTGGTCTTGGCTGGAGGGGTCGGAGTTCGTTTATTCTATCTGCAACTGGTGCAGGGCGATCGCAATCGCCAACTAGCGGATGAGAACCGAATTCGATTGTTGCCAAAGCCACCAGAACGGGGGCGCATTCTCGATCGCTATGGCAATGTTTTAGCTGAGAACCGGGTGTCCTACGGCGTTTATTTCTGGCCCTTTGATAGCGATGGGACCAATCGGGAAGCGTTGATCGAACGCTTGGCCCAAATTTTGAAGTTGCCGTCCCAAGAGATTCGCGATCGCCTCGATCAAGCGGGTGAAAACACTCCCACCCTCGTCCGCATTGCCCGTGATGTTGGCATCCCCGAACTAACGGCTCTCCTAGAATATCAATCTGAGCTGAAAGGTGTCCAAATTGAAGCGGAAACCGAGCGAGTCTACCCTAACGGCGATCTTGCTGCCCATGTCTTAGGCTATACCGGAGAAATTAGCCAGGAAAATCTGATAGAACTGAGAGATGAGGGTTACCGCCTTGGCGACATTGTTGGTCAGTCTGGCGCTGAAATTGCCTTTGAGTCGGAGCTACGGGGAGAGTGGGGCGGTCAGCAAATCGAAGTGGATGGCCTCGGCCAAGTCTTGCAAGTGTTGGGCGAAAAGTTACCCCAACGGGGCAGTGATGTACGGCTGACTCTCGACTTAGAACTGCAACGGGCCGCCGAAGCAGCCTTGGGCGATTTGCGGGGCGCAGTGGTGGCCATTGATCCCCGGAATGGGGCTGTGCGAGCGATGGTCAGTCGTCCCACCTATGACCCCAATGCGTTTGCTACGGCTATCTCCAGTGAGGAATGGGAAGATATCCAACAACGCGAATTTCCGTTAGTCAATCGGGCACTCCAGGGGTTTCCCCCCGCTAGCACCTTTAAGTTTGTCACCACTACAGCGGCCATCGAGTCGGGCACCTATGCGCCTAACACGATCTTGCCCACCTTTGCCTACTACGAAATGGGTGGGATTCGCTTTGGGGACTGGAATCGGGCTGGATTTGGTCCCCTCGGGTTTGTGGGGGCGATCGCCTGGAGCAGTGATACATTTTTCTACCAAACTGCCGTGAAGATGGGAGGGGAGACCCTGATTGATTGGACCCGACGCTACGGCTTTGGGGAGAAAACGGGGATTGAACTGTGGCGAGAAGAGGCCGCAGGATTGGTGCCGGATGATGCCTGGAAGCGGGAAAACATTGGTGAGCGCTGGTTTCCGGGAGACAGCATCAATATGTCGATTGGCCAAGGCTATCTGCTGGCCTCGCCGTTACAAGTAGCGGTGATGTTTGCGGTGGTGGCCAATGGGGGTGATCTCGTTACCCCGCACCAGCTCCAAGATGGGGAAGTCAGCCGCCAATGGCGCACCTCCCTGGGAATTAGTGATACCACCATGCAGATCCTGGAAGATGGAGCCAGACAGGTGCTGACCCGTGGCACTGGGATCAAAGTCAATAGTCCTCTGGTGACTCTTGCGGGCAAAAGCGGCACGGCTGAGGATCCCCCCCGCTTATCCCATGCCTGGTTTGGAGCCTATGGCCCCTACAATGATCCTGAGCGAGAACCGGAGATTGTGGTCGTCGCTTTTGGCGAAAATTCTGGTGGTGGCGGCAGCGCTACCACTGGGCCAATTGTCCGGGAAATCCTGGAAGCCTATTTTGAGATTTATCCCTAAGCCCTCATGGTGTAATTTCTGGCTTCAGCTAAAGATACTGAGATTGAAGGCATGGGAAAGCTGTTCGAGGAAAAAGAGGCTCCCGACGGAATTGCCAGCCGCGTTGAGGGGAGGACTGTAGCAGGCGATCGCCCCCTGTCCCGGCACCAGCGCTAGGATGGCCCCACTCACTCCTGATTTAGCGGGTAAACCAATGGTAATCGCAAAGTTCGCCGATTCCTCATATAGGCCACAAGTACTCATGAGCGTCGCCACCATTCGTTGGTGGGGCGGGTGAATTTCCGCATCGGGATCTACGAGCAATAGCCCCAAGCGAGTGAGAGCTTCGACTGTGGCCGAGATGCAGCACACTTGCTCATAGGTATCCAACGCCGCTTGGATGTCTCCATGTAAACGGTTCGATTTGGCCAGTTGTCGAGCGATCGCCCGGTTGCGTTCATTGGGCAATTGGCGCACAGAGGCCAAAACGGTTCGATCCAGTTTGAGGGTCGTCCCCGCATAGTGATCCAACCACTGGCAAAAGGCAGTGCAGCGTTCGGTCCCCGTATCCCCAGGCAAGAGAGAGGCAAGGGCGATCGCTCCGCTATTCAACATCGGGTTGCGGGGATGTCCCTGGTCCTGTTTGAGTTGAGCAATGGAATTGAAGGGCTGATCCGAGGGTTGAATGCCCACCCATTCAAACACAGTTTTGGCTCCCAAGCAATCCAGTAAATACAGCAACAGAAAAGGCTTGACCACACTCATCAAGGAAAAGGTAAAACCGGGCTTTCCCCCCTGGTAGTGTTGGCCACTGAGGGTGGTGATATGGACTGCAAACCAGCTAGGGTGAGCATGTTCTAGGTGGGAAATATAAGTGGGAACCCGACCCGATTTGGCCCGGTATTGGCTTTGCCGGACCCAGGCATCAATTTGTGCTTGAGTTAAAGCCCAAGAATGAGGAATAAAATTCACGATGGCAAGCCTAGTGCAGTTGAATTTTCATGGTGTCAAGGTTCACGATGTTAAGACTCACAGTGGCAATGGATGATGACATGGTAATGCTATGGTATCGCTATGATAGCGGCTACCAGCCAGAATAACCATCTTGTTTTGAGATGACTTAGTTGCCCTCTTGGTCCACCCCACTGCACTGACCTGTCCGCTCACACCAGCGATTCGATTGCATCTGAGCCTAACGCTTGGGTCTATGACTGAGCCAGCAGTTGTGCCAGAGTCTTTTGGACAATGGCGATCGCCTCGTCCACCTCTGCTGCCGAAACAATCAACGGTGGGACCAGTCGCACTACTTTGGGACCCGCCGGAACCAGGAGCAATCCGTTATCCATTGCCGCTTTGACAATCTCAATCGCGGTGAGATCTGTCTCAGGACTCAGCACCAACCCGTTGATTAAGCCCCAGCCCCGGACCAGGGAGAACACACCGGGATACACTTCAATCAACCCTTGCAATCCGGCCCGTAGTTGGTCGCCGCGATCGCGCACATTCGCCAAAATATTCTCCCGCTCTAGAGTTTGACACACGGCTAAGGCCACTGCACAAACGAAGGGATTGCCGCCGTAGGTGCTGGCGTGATCTCCTGGTTGGAACACGGCAAATTTCTCTTTACAAACCATGGCCCCAATGGGAACGCCGCCCCCTAAGCCTTTGGCAGAGGTAAAAACATCGGCTTCAATGTCTAGCATTTCGTGACCCCAGTAGCATCCGGTGCGGCCCATCCCAGCTTGCACTTCATCGATAATCAGCAGAATGTCGTTTGCGGTACAAATCTCCCGAATGTGCTGGAAGTAGGTGCGATCGCCAGGGTTCACCCCACCTTCTCCTTGCAAGGGTTCCAGCATAATGGCGGCAACGCGGGGACCGTTTTGATCGAGAGTGGCGATCGCATCTTCCAATGCCGCCAAGTCGTTGTAGGGAACGTAGTGGAATCCTGGAACGAGGGGCGAAAAATTCTTCTGATACTTGGGTTGACCTGTGGCGGTAATGGTCGCGAGGGTGCGACCGTGAAAACTAGCATTAGCGGTGAGAATGATCGGATCGGCAATGTTGCGAACCGTATGGGCATATTTACGGGCTAGCTTAATGGCAGCTTCGTTAGCTTCCGCGCCAGAATTGCAAAAGAAAGCGCGATCGCCACAGGAATGGCTAGTCAACCACTGAGCCAGGGCACCCTGCTGTGGCACGTAGTAGAGGTTGGAAACATGGTGTAGGGTCTGCATTTGCTGGGTGACGGTTTCCACCATGACAGGGTGGGCATGACCCAGGGTGCAGGTGGCGATTCCGGCAACAAAGTCCAAATACCCCTGACCGTCAACATCCCAGACACGACACCCTGCTCCTCGTTCCAAGGCGATGGGGAAACGTCCGTAGGTGTTCATTACTGTTTGGTCGAACGCTGCCGCATTGAACGCGGTATCGGACGGAACTGAAGTTGGGGGTGCCTGAAGTAGGGTATCTGGACTCACGGGTATATCCTCAAATCAACGAGATGCAAAGCAGGGTAATCATAACATTCGCTCATTTTAACCACTTGTGGTGTGGATTAGGGGGAGATGTCGATAAATGTGATTTGGGTGGGGGAGTGGGGGAGTAAGGGAGTGGGGGAGTGGGAGAGTTAGGGAGTTAGGGAGTTAGGGAGTTAGGGCGGTGCTGGCAACCCCTACAT
>JBFRWC010000153.1:0-4815 GCA_051439365.1 Leptolyngbyaceae cyanobacterium | reverse complement strand
CTCTGGACTTCTCGGCTGAGGCAATTCTGCATCATCTAGAAGCCTTACTTCAGGATCAGAATCCTATGACTCAGGCAGCAGCGCTCTATATGATTGCCCAGGTGGATAGGGAACGGAGTCAGGCGATCGCCCAGACCCATCACGCGAATACTCATCTGCTGCAAGAGACAAGTGATCAGCTGTTGGAGTTGACCTCGTCGTCAGTCCTATCCTTAGCAGAATTTCCCACGTTGGAAAAATTGGTTTGTTTATTCAATAGTGACTTTTTCCACCGGATGCAGAGCGACACTCTCATTGCTTTGGCGGATCGAGGAGAGGTGCGAACCTTTGACCAAGGAGGCGTAATTACTGAAGCGGGGGACACCTGCCGAGAGTTGCTGCTGTTGGTCGAAGGGGATGCCAATATTCACTACCAAACCGAATCTGGGATGCGAGTGGAACAGCTACATCCCGGACAAACACTGGATGAGCTAGAGGTGCTGTCCCATAGCGACTCAGAAAATACAATTGTTGCCGATAGCGAAAATACTCGGATTCTAGCGATTCCGGTTGATGCTTTTGATGATCTACTCGACCATGATCCTGATTTTGCCCGACGGGTTTTAGAACTGGAAAGTCAGCGGCTTCAGCGATTCGTGCGATCGGGGCAGCCAGTTTAAAGGGCACAAAACTTTTGATTGCGGGAAATCATACTTTTTCTTGTTAGCCCCCTACTTACCTGGACTTCATAGTACACAACTAAACCAGGAGAGAAAGAACACACATGAACTATCCAGAGCAACCCCAAACCTGGTGGCAGTCCATGAGCCAGCATTTTCCCTGGAAGCAGTTTACTGTTGGGGCACTGATTCCAATCCTCATATTTTATCTCTTCCACCGTTTTGACCAACCTTTGATGGGTGCTGCTTTAGCCGTTGGGTGGAGCGTTGGGGTGGTAACGTTAACCCATTTGTTGTTCAAGAAAATCAATCTCTTTGCAGCATTATCCATCCCCATAACACTGATTGAAATTGCGGGTATCGTCGTCACCCTGAACCCAGACTTTTATCTAGCTACCGCAGCAATCGAGCATACACTTTGGGGATTTGTTTGTCTTGGATCAGTGGCTTTCTCCCGTCCCTTGATCCTCATCTTTGCTCAGGCAATGGGAGGAATCGAAAAACCACAGGAACTAGGAGAGTTTGGTAAATCTAATGAATTTCGGTCTGCCTGGATCGTCCTCACGATTATCTGGGGCATTACCCATCTAATTGCGGCGATCGCATTAATCGCCTCCCAAATGTGGTTGCCACTCGAATTGTTTCTGATTCTCCGTACCATTTTAGGCACTCCGTTGTTAGCCGCATTAATCGCCTTTAGCTTTTGGTTCCCAAGATGGTATTGGAAGCGATCGTGAGCTTTTATCGTCTGGCGAAAGTCCCGTAGATGCTACTAATCAGCAATATAAAGCATGAGTATCAAGTTTTTTACGACAATAGGCTGGATTGTACTTTGGGCTGCGATCGTCATTGCGGTTGTGATTGTTGAAGCATGGTGGATTGCTCGGCCAGCAGTACCGCGCGGAGGTTTGGCAACCATCGAAAACTATTTAGTCCAAAATCTGAGTCAGCCTGGTAAACCAAAGCTGGGTAGTGCGGCTCTCATTTTGATCCAAAACGGTGAAATTGTTGTCACCCAATCCTTTGGGATTGCAAATGCCAAAAAGAATTCTCCAGTTGAGATTGAGCGGACGCTCTACCAAATGGCATCCGTGAGTAAAATGGTAACGGCCTGGGGAATCATGAAGCTTGCAGAAGACGGAACGATTGACCTAGATCAGCCTGTAAACCAGTACCTGAAACGTTGGCAATTTCCAGAGAGTCAGTATGGTGATCAGGTAACGGCTAGACATCTTTTAAGTCATACCGGGGGATTAGACGATCTGTTTGGCTATGCAGGTTTTCTGCCCGGTGAATCGATTCAAACCCTGGAAGAATCGCTGACCTTGACCCAAGACGCTACATCAGGAAAACCCCGTGGGGTGACAGTGGTGCGGGAGCCTGGACAAAACTGGCTATATTCTGGTGGCGGTTATACCGTTTTGCAACTGTTAATTGAGGACGTAACCCAACAGTCTTTTTCAGACTATATGGAACAGGCTATCTTAAAGCCTTTGGGTATGGAGCAATCAAGCTTTGATTGGGAAGCGATCGCCACCTCAGACCGCACAGATCAGCTAGCCACAAGCTTTGATGAAGACCTGCAACCGAATCCCCACCGTCGATATACAGCGATCGCAGCGACATCCCTATACGCAACACCTCAGGATATGGCTCGTATTGTGCAAGCGTATAGCCGAGAGAATCTAGGGCTAAAGCCAGAAACATTAAAGCAAATGGCACAGCCCCAGCCAGGGGCTCGTCAAGATTGGGGATTGGGCCATACTTTGTATGTGGCGAGTGGGACGGGTGAATATGTCGTTGGTCATGACGGCGTGAATTTGCCTGCCCTTGGGCATACGGTGCGGGTCAATCCAGTGACGGGAAACGGGATCGTCCTTCTGATTTCAGGAAACACATAGTTGGCCAGCCAGTTGGGCGATGACTGGGTGTATTGGGAAACAGGCAAGCTGCCAGTAAATGCAAAGGTGCGAATTTTGGGTAGCCGTTTGGTACCAGCGCTGATTGGCATTGGACTAGGGGCACTAGCGCTCATCATCCGGGCGTTGAGGCAGTAGCGCGGCTGTGAGGGCAACGAGTAGTAACTGGGGGGGCGATCGCCCTCTGGAACAATGGTGGTGATACTCCTAGCGATAGCGCAACGCTACTTCGCTAGGAATATGGCCCTTTTTCTCTAACGATTACAACCGTCCTCCAAAATCCAAAATGGAGCATTTGGCTTCGCCATGCCTTCGGCAAAGGCGCAACGCTGCTCCGCTAGGACTATCACCTTGTTGTCTGCATCAGCTACCTGCACTTGACATTCCTGAAACTAAGGCACCGATAGCAGGCGCAACAGCTTGCAAAACTGGAGATAAAATCACCACAGAAGCGGCTGCAATCACGATGGTTGTGGCAAGGCGCATCACTTGGTCAGAGGCTTTCTGATATGTGTCAAATTTGTAGTCGATCTTCTCAACTTCTGTTTCTAGAGAGTCCAACCGTTGGTTAATTTGGCTAAGTCCCGATAAGACTTGTTGTTGAAACGTTTCGGGTGATTCGTCAGCTTGCATGTTGGCTCATTAAATATCTGCTCATTGCCTAATTATAGACTAAGCAATGCAAATGTATTATGAGGGTAGAGCGATTACCCTCTTCACCCTCAACAGTGAAAATGATTAGGGGCGATCGCCATACCACCCATCAACGCGATGGTACAACGCCACTCCAAAAGGAGTATCGCCCTCTGGAACAATGGTGGCGTTGTGCCATTGCTTCTCCCAAATCTTCACTAACAATCAAGTAACGGCATCTGTGCAGGCAATAAGTGGCAATTGGGGTTAGAGGCGATCGCCTCTCGTATCTATGGTTGAACGGAGGCAGAACGACAAATAATTGAGACAAAGATAGATTAGATAGGGGATGAAAAACACATTTATCATCCCAACACAGTCAGCGAATCGTTAACAGGAGACATAACCATGCAAACTATTCAGTTGAGAGCCGCTGTTGATGATAACGGCATTCTCCAGATTCAACTTCCTGATCATCTAGGGGAAGAATTAGACATTTTATTAGTGTATCAACCTGTCCAAAAAGCCCAAAAACGGCAATGGTCTCAGCGATTCTTGAGTACCTTTGGAGCATGGCAGGGAGAACCCTTAGAGAGAGAACCCCAAGGCGAACAGCCAGAACGGGATGAACTCTTATGATTTATCTCTTGGATACCAAATACCTGCATTGGCTATATTAATCGTCGTAGCCAATCCATTTACCAGCACTTTTTAGCTATCTCTGCCGATGATGCTTGTATTTGTGACATCGTGAAATTTGAACTTTACTATGGTGCATACAAAAGTGCTCGCACTGCGGAGAATCTACAAAATCTTGATAACTTCTTTGCCGATCTGAGCAGTTTGCCGTTTGATAGTCAAGCTGCCCAGATCTGTGGACAACTACGAGCCAAGTTACAGGCAAATGGAACTCCGATCGGAGCTTACGATTTGCAAATTGCAGCCATTGCATTAGCCAATCACCTTACTCTCGTAACCCATAACACTAGAGAGTTTACTCGCATTGAAGGATTACAACTTGAAGACTGGGAAAGTGAGTAACGTCTGGTTTAAAAATGTGTGGATACCCAAGGTCAAAACGTCGCTGCTACGAAGCAGAACTTGGCGCGATCGCCGCTCCTTCCGCAATATCCCCCTCAATGCACAAAAGTACAGAAATTCTATAAGCTGCTGCCATAGGCATTACTTGTGCTGGGTTGGCTGCAAACTGGGATAGCTCAATTGACATTTCAGGGTGGATTTAGGTTGGGTTTATCATAAAAGTAATGTCTAGAACTGTACCAGGATCATCCCGACACTCTCATCAATCACCCGACCAGGCATTGTTTGCCGCTGGCATAGCGACTCTAGGAGTGCTCGTTGCTTTCGAGATCATGACAAAAGATCTGCGAGTGGCAAGTTTTATCGAGCCGATAGTCGTAGATGCGATCGTTGTTGATGCCCATATTCGGCGTGAGGGGGGAGGGCAGTGGTGCCGTCCCATATTCAGATTTGAGGTCAATGGTAAGACGTGGACGACTCAGATCCCTTCATCTAACCCCCAATCTTGCTACATAGATGGTGATACAGTGGCTTTAACGGTTGATACCACGAACCCCAAGCAG
>JBFRWC010000152.1:0-4782 GCA_051439365.1 Leptolyngbyaceae cyanobacterium | reverse complement strand
ACAGGGGTGGTGCAGTGATGGTGCCGTTACAGATGTTAGTGCTAAATGAGTCGGTTAAAACTGCCGTGAGAACAAGTTTAGGGGCCATTGTGGCGATCGGGTCGTCGGCGTTGATTGGGCAAGCGATGGCGGGGAATGTGCTGTGGATTCCAGGGCTATGTTTGGGTGCGGGGGCTGTGATTGGGGCACAGTTTGGCACGCGGTTGTTGCCGAAGCTGAGCGATCGCACCATCACCGTCCTGTTCCGCTTGCTACTCCTCGGACTGGCGACTTACATGATTGTACGAGGCGTGGGTGGATTGTACGCCTCATAATGCTCCAGCCTATTTAGCCCAAACCTGAAAGAGGCATAATTTAGCCCAAACCTGAAAGAGGCATACGAGTTGTGGTTTTCTATCCCATCTCGTCCAAAATTAGGATAGTCAAGGGAAATGAAAAACTGTTAACATTTTTTAAACATTCGTTTTTAACGATAGTTTTTGACTATTTGCAATTTTGCCGGGAAGTAATCTAGCGGAGGCAGTACAATCGTGACTCAGGATGTTGTTCCTCACCAATCCAGCGATGGACAGGTCATCCCATCCCCCCAGCCCCTCTCATCTACCCCAACTAACGAGGATAGTGCGTTCACCTTTGAACGACCCCAACTCGCTAAAACTGGGGGCATTCTCTCTGGCCAGAAAGGGCTGTGGCTTGGGTTAGCTCTTGGGCTTGGCTTGGGAGTCGGGATCATCCCTCGATTGACCTCCTCTCCCCCTGCGGCTGAAACGGAGACAACCCTGCCAGCGGCGATCGCACAGACCAGTGAAGCGGTCGGGCTAGCCGTGACAGTGGCTCCGGTGGAACAACGGCAAATCCCCCGGACTTTGGCGACTACAGGAACGGTGGTGGCCGCAGATTTGCTGCCAATTCTAGCAAAGGCTCCAGGGTTGCAGATTCAACAAGTGCTGGTGGATGAGGGCGATCGCGTTGTTTCTGGCCAAACTTTGGCCACCTTGGATCAGTCCGTCCTCAATGCGCAAATTCTTGGATCTGAGGCCGATTTGCAAGCGGCAAACGCACGGGTAACCCAGCGAGAAGCCGCCTTGGCTCAATCCGAAGCCCGATTAGCCGAAGCCGAAGCCAATCTGGAACGTTACCAAGATCTGGCGAATCAAGGGGCTGTCAGTCTACAGGAATTGGATACTCGTGTGACGACTGCCGCTACCGCTGCCGAAGATGTGCGAGTGGCCGAAGCCAATATTACCAGCGCATTGGCTGATGTTCGCAGTCAAGAGGCTCGGGTTCAGCAGCTTCGTACCCAGTTAGACCAAACGGAGGTGACAGCTCCAGCGGGAGGAATTGTGGCTGAACGGTTGGCACGAGTGGGGGATATGACCTCTGGCTCGACAGCGTTGTTTACAATTATCCGCGATCGCCTTTTGGAACTTGACCTCAACATTGCCGAAACCCAATTACCCGGTATTCGGATTGGTAGCTCGGTGGCGATTTCTTCCGATGCTGATCCTAATCTGCGTTTCCAAGGTCGGGTTCAGGAAATTGCTCCTCTAATTGATCCTCAGACCCGTGAGGCTACGGTAACCGTAACCTTGCCTAGTTCGGCCCGATTGCGTCCGGGGATGTTTCTGAATGCTGACCTTACGACTGAAGTGGTTCAAGGGTTGACTGTTCCGGCGGCGGCGGTTCTTCCCCAATCCAATGGCCAAGCGATTGTCTATCGCTTGGGTCCAGATGACCAAGTTCAGGCACAAGCTGTGGTGTTGGGCGAGTTGTTGGCAGAGAATGGGGCTAGCTCATCAGCGACCCACTCGTCAGGGGCGAACCCTACGGCGATTGAAATTCTCCAGGGATTACAAGTGGGCGATCGCATCATCGTCGAAGGGGCCAGTTTTCTCAAAGATGGTGATCGGGTGAATGTTGTGGCTAACTGAAGCACCGAATATGGACGCATTTCACTCACTCTGATAGGCTGACGCGCTAACACATTACTAAACATATCCCATCAGTTATGAACATTTCTGCTTGGTCCATCCGTAATCCAATTCCCACTATCGTCCTATTCCTTATCCTCACGTTGGCGGGGTGGTTAGGGTTCACTCGGCTAGAAATCGATGATACTCCCAATATCGATATTGCTGCGGTCAATGTCACGGTGACGCGACAGGGGGCGGGACCAGCAGAACTAGAGTCCCAAGTCACCAAAATTATCGAGGATGCGGTGGCTAGTATCGATAACGTGGATACTATCTCTTCTACGGTCAATGATGGGATCTCTTCGACCGTGATTAACTTTGACCTGGGTACGGATAGCGATCGCGCCACCAATGACGTTCGCAACGCCATTGACCAAATTCGTCAAGACCTCCCAGGGGACATTAACGATCCAACGGTGCGCCGACTATCCTTTTCCGGTGCCCCAGTGGTCACCTATGCGGTGCGCTCAGAAACGCGATCGGTGGAAAATCTAAGCGATTTGGTGGATCGGGTGATTGGCAGAGAGTTACTGTCGGTGTCGGGGGTGGCCCAGATTGACCGCATCGGCGGAGTGGATCGGGAAATCCGAGTCAACCTCCGTCCCGAGCGATTACAGGCTTTGGGAATTACTGCGACTGAGGTCAACAACCAAATTCGCAATTTCAACATTAACCTACCGGGTGGTCGCATCGATCTCAGTAGTGGCGAAAGCAATATTCGTACCCTTGGTAGCGCTCCCACGGTGACTACCTTAGGCCAGTACGAGATTGTTTTACCCCAAGGTGGAAGCATTCCCCTCAATAGTATTGGTGACGTAGTGGATGGCTTTGGCGACTTGCGGAATCTGGCCCAATTTAACAACGAACCGGTGGTTGCGTTTTCTGTGCTGCGAGGTACTGGGAGTAGCGTGGTGCAGGTAGAAGAGGGAGTGAAGGCTAAGGTTGCCCAGTTGGAACAAACCGTTCTCCCAGAAGATGTGTCTCTAGAATTGATTGTCACCCGTGCCAATGATGTTCGGGATTCCTACCGTGCCACTATCGACACCTTGCTGATTGGAGCGATCCTCACGGTGATCACCGTGGGCTGTTTTTTACGGGACTGGCGACCCACATTGATTACTGCCATGACCCTGCCCCTCTCCATCATCCCTACCTTTGCCGTGATGCAATGGTTCAACTACACCCTCAACGGTATGACTCTCTTGGCCCTAGCCCTAGCGGTGGGAGTTCTGGTGGATGATGCCATTGTGGAAATTGAAAATATTCAGAGCCACATCGATATGGGGAAACCGCCTAAGCAGGCAGCTCTAGATGCCTCAGCGGAGATTGGCCTAGCTGTTGTGGCGACCACTGCAACTATTGTGGCAGTATTTATTCCAGTGGCGTTTATGGGTGGCATACCGGGGCAATTTTTTCAGCCCTTTGGGGTAGTGGTGTCGGTGTCAGTAATGTTCTCGACCCTAGTGGCGCGGACGATGACCAATGTGATGGGGGCTTATTTGCTTAAGCCCAGCAAGAATGCTTCAGGTAAAGCGGAATCCCCTTCCCATGCTCTGCGCCATAGTCGTGTTGGCAAGCGCTTTCCCATCTATCGCTGGGTGCTGCACTGGTGTTTGAGCCATCGGGTGTTTACATTGCTGTTGGCGATCGCCTTCTTCTTCAGTACCCTGCAACTAGTTCCCTTTATCCCCAAAGGATTGTTCAGCTCTGGAGACACAGGTTTATCTACCGTGCAGGTAGAGTTGCCTCCTGGTTCTACCTTGGATGAAACAGAGGGCATCAGCCAGCGGCTCACTAATCTATTACTCGATCACCCTGCTACTACGTCAGTCCTGACTACTGTGGGGCAAGCTGGAGGTAGTCGCGGGCGGAGCAATAGTAGTGTGAACACTGCTCGGCTGTATGTGAACCTTAAGCCTAAAAACGAACGAACCTTATCCCAACAGGAATTTGAGGCAGCCCTGCGGCAGACGTTTCAGACGATTCCGGGGGCACGGATTAGCTTCCAAAGCCAGGGCGCAGGGGGCAGCAATAAGGATCTGACGGTGGTGCTGCAAAGTGAAAACGCTGAGGCTCTGTTGCAAGCTGCCAACAATCTTGAACAGCAAATGCGAGAGGTGACTGGGCTAGTAGATGTATCCTCCAGTGCCAGCTTGGTTAAGCCAGAAATTGTGATCAACCCCGATCCAGATCGGGCTGCGGACTTGGGTGTGAGTGTAGGGGCGATCGCTCGTACCGCTTCCCTGGCTACCTTGGGCGATATTGAGGCGAACTTAGCCAAATTTGACTTGCCCGATCGCCAAATCCCCATTCGAGTTCAAATTGACCCTGCTGAACGCACTGATTTGGATACCTTGAAAAACCTACGAATTCCCAGTCAAACCGGAGCCTTAGTACCCCTCACCGCTGTTGCCGATATTACCCTTGGGAGTGGTCCTGCCCAAATTGATCGGTTTAACCGGTCGCGCCAGGTTAGCCTTGAGGCGAATCTTGAGGGTATTTCCTTAGGCGGTGCCTTTGCCGCGGTGAATACCCTTCCGGCTATGCAAAACCTCCCTCCTGGTGTGGAACAACAGCCGTCTGGTGATGCGGAAATTATGCAGGAAGTGTTCACCCGGTTTGGTACAGCGTTGGGAACGGCAGTTCTTTGTATCTACGCCATTCTTGTTTTGCTCTACAATGGTTTTCTCCATCCACTAACGATCATGGTGGCCTTGCCCCTTTCTATTGGTGGAGCACTGATCGGTTTACTCGTTGGACAGAAGGAACTGGGGCTATTTGCCCTGATTGGTATCGTCTTGCTGATGGG
>JBFRWC010000151.1:0-5117 GCA_051439365.1 Leptolyngbyaceae cyanobacterium | reverse complement strand
TCCATGGGGAAGTACCAGAATCCCTCAAGAAGCGTCGCTTGTTTTCCCTCGATATGGGTTCTCTGGTGGCGGGAGCCAAGTACCGGGGGCAGTTTGAAGAGCGCATGCGGTCGGTGCTCAAAGCGGTGATTGAGTCCGACGGGCAGGTGGTCCTGTTTATCGATGAACTCCACACCGTGGTCGGCAGCAGTTCTGGTCAAAGTAATAAAGATGCCAGCAGCCTCCTCAAGCCCATGTTGGCCAGGGGAGAACTGCGTTGCATTGGGGCCACCACCACCGATGAATATCGCAAGCACATCGAGAAGGATCCGCCCCTGGAACGGCGATTCCAGCCTATTGTGGTGCAGCAACCCAGCGTCGAGGACACGATCTCGATTCTGCGGGGGCTGAAGGAACGTTACGAGTCCCACCACGAAGTCCAAATTACCGATGCGGCGCTAGTGGCAGCGGCCAAGCTCTCCGATCGCTACATTACCGATCGCTTCCTTCCCGACAAGGCCATCGATTTGGTCGATGAAGCGGCATCCAAACTCCATGCCGAAAATACGTCGAAGCCAGAAGAACTGGAGAATGTGGAGCAGCGGTTGATTCAATTGGAGATGGAAAAGCGATCGCTCTCAGCAGAACAGGATAGCGGCAGCCCCTCTGCCGATCCAGACTCCACCCTTTCTCCCAGTACTCAAGAGACCTTAGCCACTATTGAGCAAGAGCTGACCAAACTGCGGGCCGTTAAGGACGAGCTTGATCATCAGTTCCATGACCATCAGACCTTGCGGGACGATATTACAGCCCTGAGGAAACAAGAGTCCCAGCTCAATCTCCAGATTGAACATGCGGAACGGGAGTTGGACCTGAATACGGCAGCGGCGCTCAAGTATGGCCAGTTGGAAACAGTGAAACGCGATCGCGAAGCCAAAGAGGCAAAGCTGATTGATCTGCAAAATCAAAATGCCACTCTGTCGCGGGAGCAAGTGCTTGAGGATGACATCGCCGAAATCGTCGCTAAGTGGACGGGCGTTCCGGTCAATCGCTTAATGAAGTCGGAACGGCAGAAGTTGCTACAACTGGAGTCCGTCTTACACGAGCAGGTTATCGGCCAATCGACAGCAGTGGCGGCGGTAGCAGCAGCAATTAGACGGGCACGGGCTGGGATGAAAGATCCCGGTCGCCCTATTGGTTCCTTCTTGTTCATGGGGCCAACCGGGGTCGGAAAAACTGAGCTGGCCCGTGCCTTGGCTGACTCCCTATTTGACTCAGGGGAGGCCCTGGTGCGGATTGACATGTCCGAGTACATGGAAAAACACGCGGTGGCTCGATTGGTCGGGGCTCCTCCCGGATATGTGGGTTACGAGGCTGGCGGACAATTATCTGAGGCCATTCGGAGGCGACCCTATTCCGTCCTGCTGTTTGACGAGGTAGAAAAGGCGCATCCTGATGTCTTCAATATCTTGCTACAGGTGTTAGATGATGGCCAGATCACCGATTCCCAGGGGCGGCTGGTAGATTTTTGCAACACTGTGATTGTCATGACCAGTAATATCGGCAGTGAGCATATTTTGGATGTGGCGGGGGATGACAATCGCTACGAAGAAATGCGGTCCCTGGTGATGACTGCTCTCCGCTCCCATTTCCGACCAGAGTTTCTCAACCGGGTGGATGATCTGATCTTGTTCCATGCGTTGCAAATGGACGAGTTGCGCCAAATCGTTGGCATCCAACTCCAGCGGATTCGTCGCCTGTTAGCGGACCAAAAGCTAGAACTGGAAATTACCCCTGAAGCCCAGACCCATATTGCTGAGGTCGGGTACGACCCCGTTTATGGTGCTCGTCCCCTGAAGCGGGCTATCCAGCGGGAAGTTGAAAATCCCCTCGCCACCAAAATTCTGGAGGACGTTTTCCAAGAGGGGGATACGGTGGTGATTGCCACGGAAGATGGTCGGCTGAAGTTTGACCGTCGAGGGCCAGAGGCGATCGCCCCCGCCGATCCATCTCCGTCCCCTGCAGCCCCAGACATAACGACTGAGCCACAGCCAGAGTCACAGCCAAAATCGGAGTCAGAAGCTCAACCAGATTCCCCAGAGTCGCAACCAGAGCCACAGGCAGAAGCAGAAGCAGAAGCGCCATCTGGAGAGGAGCAAAACGGTAATGGGAAAAACGGCCACAATCTCAGCGAAGCCGAGGAAAGTGCCACCGTTGAGCCAGATGCCAACAAGAGTGAGGAAGTTCTTGCAGTTGAGTCCTAGTGGCGCAGAAATAGAGTGATGCGTTGCGGCTGCCGCCTACACGCATCCTACCCCACATAGCACAAAGGATTACGTAGGGTGCCGTGAAGCAAAGCGTAACGCACCAAGGTAGTAAAATATCCACCAGAGCAGCAAAACATTGATGGGTAATTTTTATGAACGACGTCGCAGCCGGACAACCAACCTCTCCGTTGTCCCGTACCCCTTTGTATGACCTGCACAAAGAGTCATCGGCCCGGATGGTACCCTTTTCTGGCTGGGAGATGCCCGTGCAGTACCAAGGCATTCGGGCAGAACATGAGGCGGTGCGCCAGTCGGCGGGAATGTTTGATATTTCCCACATGGGTAAGTTTCGACTGCAAGGCACAGCAGTGATTGACCAGCTACAAACCCTAGTGCCTACCGATCTGAGTACGCTCAAGCCAGGGGTAGCCCAATACACGGTGTTGCTGAATGAAAAAGGTGGAGTCATTGACGATCTGATCGTCTATTTGCAATCTCCTAGCGAGGATGGCCAGGAGCAGGTGGTGTTGATTGTGAATGCGGCGACTACAGCCAAGGATCGGGACTGGCTCACCAGTCATCTGACAGATATCCAATTTGATGACGTGTCTCCTCAACAAGCGCTGATTGCGGTACAGGGGCCGAAAGCGATCGCCACTCTCCAAACTCTGATTCCCGCAGACTCTCAGACCGAGCCTCTGGACGCCATTCCCCGTTTTGGCCACCGCACCGTAGACCTATTGGGCACTCCTGCCTTCATCGCTCGCACGGGATACACCGGGGAAGACGGGGTGGAAATTATGCTAGATCCTGATGTTGGGGTGAAATTGTGGCGATCGCTCCTCGATGCTGGAGTCATCCCCTGCGGATTGGGGGCACGGGATACCCTCCGGCTCGAAGCAGCAATGGCCCTCTATGGTCAAGATGTGAACGATGATATTACTCCTCTGCAAGCGCGTCTGGGATGGCTGGTTCATCTGGATCGTAAAGGGGATTTTATTGGACGTTCGATCCTAGAACAGCAAAAAGAAACCGGAGTCACGAAAAAATTAGTCGGCCTAAAAATGCAGGGGCGGGGTATTGCCCGTCACGATTACCCAGTGCTGCACGAGGGGGAAGAAGTGGGAATCGTCACCAGTGGCACGCAATCCCCGACGTTGGGAGACGCGATCGCCCTCGCCTATGTCCCCCCTGAACTAGCCAAAGTAGGACAAGCGTTGGATATATCCATTCGGGGCAAAACCTATACCGCTGCCGTGGTGAAACTTCCTTTTTACAAGAGGAGTTAACCTCATTATTCAACTTCGACCCCAATTTAGGGAATCCTAGGAGCAAGGGTTGATTCACCTTATAGGTCGATTCGCCTTATAGTTGATTCACCTTGTAGATCGAGTTAGGCAGTAACCGTGCTAGGGAGGTCGCCGATGGAGTCGCTGATGTTTTGGTTGGGCAACGGATTTTGGATGCTGATGATTTTCGATTGCCTCCGCAATGATCCCGATCGGCGCACTTGGCTATGGATTCTGATCTTCCTGCCCTACTTCGGGGCCATTCTTTATTTCGTGATGCGGCGGTTGCCCTCCCTGAATATCCCCATGCCCACCGCCATAAAGCGCTGGACCCATCGCAACCAAATTTGGGATGCGGAAGCCGCCGCCAAAAACATTGGTAAAGCTCACCAGTTTGTGAACTTGGGCAATGTGCTATCGGATGCGGGAATGAGCGATCGCGCCCTCACCGCCTATGACCAAGCGATCGCCCAGGAACCGCAGAATCTGAACGCCCTTTGGGGGCTGGCCTCGATTGCGATCGCCCAAAAACAGTACGCGACCGCCAAACCCCATCTCGAAATCATCATGGCCAAAGACCCAGATCACAAATTTGGTGAAGCCTCCCTTGCCTACGGTCAGGTCTTGTATGAACTGAAAGAATGGACGGACGCTGAATCTCACCTGGCAGACGACCTAAAACGCTGGAGCCATCCAGAAGCCGCCATTATGCTAGCCCATATTCAAATGGAGCAGGGGGACACCACGACCGCCAAAGATAATCTAGAAACCATGATGTTCAAACTCAAAGGGACCCCCCGATTTTATTTCCGCAAAAAACGTCATTTATTGAGCAAGGCTCAAAGGCTGCTGCGACAACTCAATTAGCCTAAGCCAGTCCCCCAGCTTCTTGCCGAAACCGGGGGGGGATTGACCGTTTATTCACAGGGCATCTCTAAAAAAAGATGTCATCAAACTCTAAGCTGAAACCGGGTAGCAGCGGGTCAGCCGATAAACGAGTGGGATGGTGAATCGTCTCAGGCGGCATGTTTTGTTGATAAACCTCAACTAGCCGTTGTTTTGGATCAATCAACCACCCCAGAATCAAACCATTGGCCAGATACTCCTGCATTTTTTGCTGTAGCTCACTGAGCGTATCTGAAGGCGATCGCAATTCGATCGCAAAATCGGGACAGAGGGGGAGAAAGCCTTGTTTTTCTTCTGCCGTTAACTGCTGCCACCGTTCTACTCGAATCCAAGCTGCATCAGGTGATCGGGTTGCACCATTGGGGAGTTGAAACCCCGTCGAGGAATCAAAGACCTGCCCTAACTGATCCTGTCGATTCCAGATCCACAGTTGGCCTGTCATTGAAGTATTTCGCTTTCCAGTTTCACCGCCCGTTGGTGGCATGACGACTAGCTTCCCCGTTGCTGTTTTTTCGAATCTCAGGTCTCGATTCTGGCGACAGATGGCCTCAAACTGAGCATCGGTCAGTTCTAACGTTGAACTCAAATCTAGCGTAATCACCATAGTCGTACCGCAGTGAGTTGTGATTCCAATATACTACTGAAAACAGTACCCCTCCTGGCATAAGCTTGTAGC
>JBFRWC010000150.1:0-3781 GCA_051439365.1 Leptolyngbyaceae cyanobacterium | reverse complement strand
AACGATAATACGGAAACGATATTTGCGAATCGGGTTCGATTGCAGTTAGTCACTAGTTTTGGCGGAGGCGATCGCCTGATCACCCGACTGACCGGGGGCAATATCGCCAACTCCTTCGCGGATGAACTTGGCACCAATGAAGGCCGTTTTGCCTTTGATGGTCAAGGCGCTAGCGATGTTCGGCTCGATCGGCTCCATTACATTTTTCCAGTTTTCGATGACTTGGACGCTTCGGTGATGGCGAGTCTGGCCGGACATCACTTTTATGCCGATACCTTTAACCCTGGCCTAGAAGCAGGTGGGGGTGCCAATGGAGCACTATCTCGCTTTGGGGAACGCACTCCCTTTTACCGTCTGGGCTTGGGTGGACGCGGCGTGGGCTTCCGATATACCCCTGGCGATGTGATAGAGGTATCCGCTGGCTATATTGCCAAGGATGCGGGGAATCCTAGTGCCGGAGCAGGTTTGTTCAATGGTGGCTATTCTGCCCTAGGACAACTGGTAATTCGACCTACCGATCGGATTAATGTGGGCTTTACCTATGCCCATAGCTACGATGTGAGCCAAACTGCCTTTGGCTTTGGCGGCACCGGAACGGGTCTGGGCAACCTGGGTCTAACCGGGTTAGGTGTTCCCAATACGCCTGTTGTGAGCAATAGCTACGGGGCCGCAGGCCGCTTCAAAATTACGGACGGGGTTGATATCCGTGCCTGGGGCAGTTTTACCGACGCGACTCTCATTGGTCTGGGAGATAGCGAAATCTGGACCTATGGTGGAGCCTTGGCCTTCCCTGATCTCTTCTCTGAGGGGAGTTTGGGGGCCATTATTGCTGGGGCATCTCCTTACCTGGGTGATTTAGATGTTCCCGGTAATCCAGGGTTTGCAAATGCAACTCCTGTCCATATCGAAGCCATGTATCGCTACCAGCTAACGGATCATATTTCGGTCACGCCCGGTTTGATTTGGCTGACAGCTCCTAGTCAAGATTCTAATAACGATGATGCTTTGATTGGGGTTGTGAGAACAACGTTCAGATTCTAAGCCCAAATTCTATCTGGGACTATCTACCGAGAATCTGAGCCTAGAGGCAGCGTATGAAGGTGCGTTGCCTCTTCTGCTATGGGCTACCTTCACTGTCTCCATCAACCCGGCTACTGAGTCACCATCTCAATTCAGCTTGGTTCAAAATTCCGCAACTGGTTGATCAACTGGTCAAAGTATTGAGGTAAGTCGGGATAAAGCGGGGTATTTCCAACTTGCTTGAGTGCCGCTGCTTTTACCCCTTCCAAGCCCACCACCATGGCATCCAAGGGTACCTGAAGTTCTTGGTAGAGCAGGTTCATATAGTGCAATCCGGTCTCACTGGTGTAATCCACATGCTGTCCAGCAATGCCGTAGGTGATGCAGCGCAAAAACTGCCAAAAGTCTCGCCAACAGGCTTCTGCCCTCATGGGCGGATACAACCCCCCGCCCGGTTCTAAAATGTTGGGAAACTGGGTTAGCACATCAGCACGGGCTTCATCGACGATTTCCGGGGCGCGATCGCGCAACAACCGCACTACAGACAACAAAGAGGCGGTTTCTGGCGCTAGGGTTTCAATGGCCGCCAAATCCTCATCGGTTAGGTAATAGCGCTGGTCATCCGCTTGCTGAAACCGTTGTAGTAATTCAGATGGGTGAGTCGCAGTCCATCTTTCAAAGCTGACAATTCTGGCCTTGGGGATGAGGTCTTTAGCGCGATCGCTCAGTGAAGCAGTAGACATAGAAATTCAGAGTGTAAAGTTCGCGGTGTGAAGATTTACGGGGTAGAATTCACGGTGCCAACTGGGATTTAAGCTTGATTCCCTAGAACAATTGGCGAATGAGTGGGTACCATATGGGGAAAGAAGCAGGGCAACAGGGACACCTGGTACAAATCAGCTTACTATAGAACAGAGTGGTCAAATAGGGGAACAACAATGATTAATTTTGGCGGAGGACTACCATTTATCCTCGGCATTTGCTTGGTACTGTGCGGGGTGGGGCTGTATGCCTTGCGCTCCTATCGGCCCCAGCTTGCCAGGGACCACGATATCTTTTTCTCGGCGATCGCAGCGGTCTGTGGTTTCATCTTAATGTTCCAGGGCTGGGATTTGAACCCCATCTTGCAATTAGGCTACATTGCCACCGTCGGCTCAGCCGTTTTCTTTGCGGTGGAAAATATTCGCTTGCGGGGCATCACTGCTGAGCAGGCCAAGCGCAGTCCCTCCACAGTGGATGACGAACGCCCCGTCAGCCGCAACTATGACTATGAAGAAGATACCTACGACTCCCGCAAATCCCGCTACCGCTCCGAGTTTGAAGACCGCCCCGTGATGGATGTACGTTCCGGTCGCCGTATCCCCTCTAGCCGCTCTGCCCGTCCACCCAGAGACGAATGGGATAACTACCAAGCTGTCCCCCGACAAATGCCATCCCGCCGTCCGTCCCGTGATGATCGTTCCCGTTACGACTATGACGATCGCTATGACGATCGCTACGATCGCCCCTCTGGCGATCGCCCTGCTGATCGCCCCAATGATCGCCCTGATAACCGCTACGGCGATCGCCCCCGCCGTCGCCTTCCCCGGTCTCCCCGCCGCACCCCTGAGCCTGTGGCCATTGACGTGTCTTGGGATGATCGGCCCCAATCAGAGCCTATGGATGAGCGCATGGGTCGGTCCAATGGGCGCGATCGCCCTTCCCGCTCCACGGATGAATGGTCCCAGTCTCCCCCCAGCTACGATGACGAAGCACCCGTGATCAACGTGAATTACACCAACTATCAGCCCAATAGCGATAGCACACCCAAAGCGGACGAAGAGGAAGACAACAGTAGCTATCAGAACGTTTACTAGGAATGTAGCCTGATGATGGGGTTGAATTGGGAAATTTTGGCGATACTAAATCTGTAGGTGGAGGCGTTTCTGAACTTCGGATTCCCTACGGGCCGGGATACCGAATTTATTATGTAAGACAGGGAGCGATCGTTGTTCTCTTGGCCGGGGCCGATAAAAGTACCCAAACGTCTGATATTCAACAAGCCAAACGGCTTGCGAAACAATTGGAGGACTAGAATGGCAATTCAGACAACCCGTTGGGACTCGGCTGAGCATCTTAAAACCGATGAAGACATTCAACTTTATCTGGAAGCCTGCATTGAAGAAGCCGAAGCTGAACCAACCCTACTGCTTCATGCACTTAATGTGATTGCTCGTGCCCAGAAAATGCACTCAACTGTGACCGGTGTGAATCAACTGGGGTTCGATGGAAATCTAGATCAAATCGGTGACCCATCGTTCATCGCTGTGATCAGACAACTCAAGGCGCTTGGCTTCAAACTATCCATTCAGCCGATGGCTCAGTAGAAACTGCAAAGGAGAACGACCCTTCGGTCCTACCCCACTGTAATGATTCATGTGCTATTGTGCCTAGGTTACTGATATGCTTTTTACGGCAGCGTTCTTGTGGGCTGCCCGTTCGTCGCTCGTTGTAATGATGCCGCAGGGTTGATTATGCCGCTGATTCGAGTCCAAACTTCTGTTCCCGCTCCTGACAAAGCTGATGTGGAAGCGCTTCTAGCCGACTTATCTTCCAGCCTAGCTAGCCACCTGAATAAACCAGAATCCTACGTCATGACTTCCTTTGAAGCGGATAAGATCATGACTTTTGCAGGGACCACTGAGTCGTCCTGTCTAATTGAAATCAAGAGTGTGGGCACCATGGGCGGGGCCAAAACCAAGGCCATGAGCCAAGACTTTTG
>JBFRWC010000149.1:0-5381 GCA_051439365.1 Leptolyngbyaceae cyanobacterium | reverse complement strand
AAGCGTGTTTTTTACCCAGTCATGATACCGATCCCTCGCTGCCATGATTCACCCTTTACGTTCTTTTAGTTTAATGAGCGATCGCCTTTGATGCAGGGAGCGATCGCCCCCCATCACTATTAACCTGCTTTCTTGAACGACAACCGCTCCAACTCCACATCGACTGAAATCGTATCACCACCGTGAAACTCGCCCCGCAAAATTGCCTTGGCAATCTTGGTTTCTAGTTCCTTCTGGATCGCCCGCTTCAATGGGCGCGCCCCATATACTGGGTCGTAGCCCACCTCCGCGAGGAAGTCGAGGGCTTCATCGGATAACTCCAACCCAATGTTCTTATCGTCTAACCGCCGCGCCAGCATACTCACCTGGATCTTGACGATTTCCCGCAGTTGCTCCTTCAGCAGGCTGTGGAAGATGATAATCTCGTCGATGCGGTTGAGGAATTCGGGCCGGAAGTTGCTCCGCATTGCGTCCATCACCCGGCTGTGCATCTCGTCGTAACGACTATCGTCGCCAGCCACATCGAGGATAAACTGGGAGCCGATGTTGCTGGTCATAATAATGATGGTATTTTTGAAATCCACCGTCCGCCCTTGGGAGTCGGTGACGCGGCCATCATCCAGAATTTGCAACATGATGTTGAACACATCCGGATGGGCCTTCTCGATTTCATCAAACAGCACCACGGAGTAGGGTCGCCGCCGGATGGCTTCAGTCAACTGACCGCCTTCATCGTAGCCCACGTATCCGGGAGGGGCACCCACCATCCGGGACACCGAATGCTTCTCCATGTACTCGGACATATCAATGCGGACAATCGCATCTTCCGTATCAAATAGATAAGAGGCCAACGCCTTCGCCAACTCGGTTTTACCCACCCCCGTTGGCCCCAGGAAAATAAAGCTAGCGGTGGGACGTTTGGGGTCAGCCAGTCCCGCACGGGAACGCTGGATGGCATCAGACACAGCGGTTACGGCTTCATTTTGACCGATCACCCGTTGGTGCAGTTCTTCCTCCAAATGCAACAGCTTTTGCATCTCGGTTTCCACCAGTTTGCTAATGGGGATGCCCGTCCACTTGGAGATAATTTCGGCAATGTCGGATTCCGTCACCTCTTCCCGCAGCAAGGAATGACCAGAGCTTTGAGTCTGCTGTAATTGGCTCTCGACGACCTCTACCTGACGCTGGAGGTTAGTCAATTTGCCGTACTTCAACTCAGCGGCCCGGTTGAGGTCGTAGCTGCGCTCGGCCTGCTCAATCTCAATATTGACCTTATCAATTTGCTCCTTCAGGTCTTGAATCTGGTCAATGATGCCTTTTTCCGCTTGCCACTGAGCCGTTAACTCGCTCTTGCGCTCCTTCAGATTCGCCAGTTCTTCTTCCAGTTTTTCCAAACGCTCTTTGGAAGCAACGTCGGTCTCATTTTTAAGCGACAGTTCTTCCATTTCCAACTGGAGCACTTTCCGATCGACTTCATCCAACTCTTCCGGTTTTGAGGTAATCTCCATCTTCAGCTTGGCCGCTGCCTCGTCCACCAAGTCGATCGCCTTGTCAGGCAGGAAGCGATCGCTAATATACCGGGTAGACAATGTCGCCGCCGCCACCAGCGCACTATCGGCAATGGTGACCCCGTGATGCACTTCATACCGTTCCTTCAATCCCCGCAAAATCGAGATGGCATCTTCCACCGTGGGCTGATCGACGTAGACTTGCTGGAAGCGGCGCTCCAGGGCAGCATCCTTCTCGATATACTTGCGGTACTCGTCTAGGGTGGTGGCTCCGATACAGCGCAGTTCGCCCCGCGCCAACATCGGCTTCAACAAATTCCCCGCATCCATCGATCCCTGGGTGGCTCCGGCACCGACAACGGTGTGAATCTCGTCGATGAACAGAATAATCTTGCCTTCGGAATCGGTGACTTCCTTCAGCACCGCCTTGAGCCGTTCTTCAAACTCGCCTCGGTATTTAGCACCCGCAATCAGGGCACCCATGTCTAGGGTAATCAAATCCCGCTCCCGCAACGATTCCGGCACATCACCATTGACGATGCGTTGGGCCAGTCCTTCAGCGATCGCCGTTTTCCCCACCCCCGGTTCCCCGATTAGCACGGGATTGTTTTTGGTGCGGCGAGAAAGAATCTGAATCGTGCGGCGGATCTCATCATCTCGACCAATCACCGGGTCCAGCTTACCTTCACGAGCAAATTCCGTCAGGTCGCGCCCGTACTTTTCCAACGCCTGATACTTGCCCTCTGGATTTTGATCCGTCACTTTCTGATTCCCCCGTACCTGCATAATCGTTTCCCGCAACCGTTGTTCCGTCAGGCCAAATTCTTTGAATAGCCCTTGGCCAAAGCGATTATCTTGAGCATAACCCAGCAAGAAGTGTTCAACTGAGATGAAATCATCGTCGAATTGTTTGCGATAGTCTTCAGCCCGATCGAGCAAACTATCGAGCGATCGCCCCAGATACACCGACCCGCTGGCCTCCGATACCTTGGGCTGCTTGGCAATAAACTCATTGGTGTAGTCCCGCGCCTGTTGGACATTGATGCTGAGCTTATTGAACACGCTACTGGCTAGGCCATCGTCTTCCAGAAGCGATCGCATCAGGTGTTCCGACTGAACTTTCTGCTGCTGGACCTGTTTGACCACATCAGACGAGTTGTTAATTGCCTGCCAAGCTTTCTCGGTAAATTTTTTGGGATCAGTGGGTTGCATCGTGGTTATTCCCCCAGACAGTGATTCACGCCGTTCCGTCACAGTTTCCATTGTATGAACGGATCATCCAAAAATGGGATCGGGGTCTACACCACAAAGATTAGGAGTTTCCGCCCAAGGGAAAACATCTACTGAAACCTCAAGCACCGTATGGCCGTGAAATGATGTCTTCCTATCTCCACTGGACCTTCGACAGCTTCTCTGATGCACCTTGGCCGCAGATGCCCATGTTTTTGTCACTCACTAGTGTGGGAGTTTTCTTGGCCCAACTTTTTGTAAACCACTCAATCTGCTGCTGCTGCTGAGCGAGGAACAGGCACTGAGTTTAGGGCTTTCAATTAAGCTGGTGCGGGGTTATTTAATCCTCAGCTCATCTCTCCTGGCAGCCAGCCGTTACGCTGCTGGGAACCTTGTTGGTTCTACTGGCTGATCTGATTGCCTAACTGCCCGGTAGTCAAAGATTTCACTCCTCAACGCTGTCACCTCTCTAATTAGTGCCCCGGTGCTAATCTAGCTAAGGCTGAAGCTGTTGCGATTTAGTTGAGGAAGAGCGAGCTTCAAGGTTGGGTGAGCGATCGCTCTCACATCAAGCAATTTATGACGATGGTGCGGTTCCCCAAATCTATCGGCGAGGCACGAGACTTGCACCATCGGGGATACAACTCACCACCCGCTCAACGATTCGCTCCTAATTGCCCCTATCATTTTGCCAAACTCGATCGCACATATAATGTATGAGCCACCGTCTAGCCTAAAACCCATGACATATACCTCATCCCGATTATTGAGCTTTGAGGAGTTTTTGACCCAATATGGGAATAATGCCCGCTACGAGCTAATTGATGGAGAACTCAGAGACATGGAACCTACAGAGCCTCATGAAGCCGTATCTGGAAATGTTGCAGGCAGGATCTATGTCGAAATATTTCAGGCTAAACGTAACTGGCTGATTCCCAAAACATGTTTGATTAGGCCTCTACATGCTGAAGCAACTGCGCTGCGTCCAGATGTCATTGTTTTGGATCAGGCTGAGTTGAGCCGAGAACCACTCTGGCAAACTGAACCTGTGATTTGCAATGGTGAAACGATTGAACTGGTAGCTGAGGTAGTCAGTACAAATTGGCAAGATGATTATGCCAGGAAAGTGGAAGAATATGCAACTTTGAATATTCCAGAGTACTGGATTGTAGATTTTCAGGGATTGGGTGGTTTGCAATTTATTGGGAATCCTAAACAACCAACATTTACGGTTTGTCAGTTGGAAAATGGTATTTATCGGCAACAACAATATCGGTTGGGAGATGCGATCGCCTCTTCTCTATTTCCAAGTTTGCAATTGAAACTTGATGACTTGATGCCAGTTTGAGCGATCGCCATATCGAGCCAGATTTGCAGATGTCTCCTTGATGCCAAATAAGATATATTTGTTGGTGGGGGTAGTGTATGGCTGATAAGCAAATTTATTAGATTGGTTCTTCTAGAGCAGATGTAGCCAGCTTTCCTCAAGAAGCACGACGAAAATCAGGTTTTCAACTGAGAGCAGTTCAAAGAGGACTGAAGCCTACAGACTTTAAGCCGATGGTGGCAGTTGGTAAGGGGGTTGAGGAAATTCGTATCTGGACTAAGTCCAGATGAAATTATGCTAGCATTTCACCCACCTAATATTCGGCAGTATACGGAGTTTGCGATCGCCTAATACTTCTAGTTCTCACATCAGAGAGTTAGCCACGTTGTTCAAGTTAATCCGGCTAATTTATTTAATACGATCTTAACGCCGAGCAGAGCGACTAGCAGATCAATAAAGGACATGGTCGCCTTGAGAAGCGCACGATCAGCATTAGTCACCCGTTAGACAATATTCCCGACTTTCCAGGATTAAAGACGTTGATTCGAGTCGAGTCAGAGCACCATGTCTATCGAGCGAATATTGTCGAGGTCAGCCATGAGACTCGCTATTATGTGGCCTCGTTCGTCAAGAGTACGCGGTTCCTTGGCTGAGCGGATTCGAGGCTATTGGAGCGTGGAGAATAAGTTGATATCTACGTCAAAGTGAAATGGATCGAGGGCATCACTGCTTTCCTGGGCAGCCTTACGGCGATCGCTTTCTACCTGGTCGTGAATGGCTTGCATTTCTGTATCAAAAGCATCTCGGCAGAGAGTGCGATCGAAAGGAGTGGTGACGGTGCCGTTGTAGGTTTGGAAGGCTTGTACATGCTCCTGTTCATGGGGAGCCAGTACGGTATCGATGGCATTTTGAACCCGTTCTTTCTGGCATGGGGTCAGGTTGGGGAAATCAGATATGCTGGGTAATGTTACCGTCGTGGTGACAGAGAAGGTGGAGATCACATTGCCGACAACGTGCAGGCAATCTGCTGATGGACAGCCTGTGCAATTTGAGCCTAGAGTGGGTTGAATTTGAGGTACGGTGAAGGTGCCGCCATCAAAGTTAGCATCTGTGCGTCCCTCTAGCCGAACGTTGTTGCCATTGCCGCTAACGGCTATGTGGTGTGGCGTTCCTTTTCCGGTCTTACTCGGTAAAGCTAACATCTCTTGCTCTTGTTGAGCTTCTTGAGATGGGATTGAAGATTGCCCTTTTGTGGCTGTGGGACTGGTTGATTTCTGTAGGAATAGGGGCATCCCAGAAGATGCGCCCATGTCTAT
>JBFRWC010000148.1:0-4598 GCA_051439365.1 Leptolyngbyaceae cyanobacterium | reverse complement strand
TACCAGAACTTGGTCAAAGGGCTAACTGTTACGGGGCAGAGTGATGAGCTAAAAACTATTCGTCGAAAGTTTGGCCCTAAATTTGGCGATGTCAATGCCGAAAACGAAATAGACATGCCCAAGTGGCTGGAGGTCTTGTTAATCAAGGACTACTACCTCATGGCTGAATTCATAGGAGATACCACCAGTAGAGAGCCTGCGGTGGAAGCCATCAGCGTTTTCTTTGATGCGGCAGAGGATGAACCCAGCACATCCCAGAAAATCACTCTTAATCAGCCGCAAGCCACCGAAGTCTGGGACAAGATGTTAGACCGCCACTCAGCCGATATTCAGGTCGAGATTTTGCAAGCGGTTTCCCTCATGGTGCATAACCACGCCCGTCGTAATAAGAAGGGCATGAAAGCGTTGCAGAATAAGTACCAAACGAAGCTGCTGGAGTTGGTGGAAACGTCGCCTGCGGCGAATGTGGCTTACGGTCTGTTGCTGGTCATCCGAGGTGGTACATGGGAGCAACTGGGTATGGCGATTAATGGCTGTCTCAAACGATCGTCTAACCCCGGCAATACCCTGGCATCTATTCAGCAGCGCGCCCATTGGTTTGGTCTCAACACTAATCCAGTATTGCGATCGCGCATTGATGAACAGTTGAAAAAGGAGTCCCAAAATCCTTGCTTGCTCTTGGCAAAAGCCACCACCTATCCCAAGGGATCACCGGAACACGAGCAATATTACGACCAAGGGTTTGAACTGGCCCGTCGGCTCCAGGATGCCGATGCCCTCCAAGCTTTCCGAGAAGAAGAGTGGTTCATTGCCCACGATGCCACCAGAGACATTTTCGGGGAGCTAGGTTCACTCAATGGGCTGGATATGATGCTCAATCCTGATGCGGTATTAGAACGGCTCATCCGCAAGATGGTGGGAGAAGATGCTCCTCCAGAAGTGATTGCGGCCATGTTGCCCAAATTGAAAGAAATGATGGAAGCTGAAATGGGCGGTGGTGGACCGTTTGGTGGTGGCCCCTTCGGTGGTGGTCCCTTCGGTGGTGGTCCATTTGGTGCTCCTCCCAGGTATGAAGAAGACGACGAGGAAGACTTTGACGACGACGACGGGGATTTTTTCTTTTTCCCACCTCCTGGCAGTGGCAAGAAAAAGAAGAAAAAGTGGTTCGAACTGTAGGATTGATTCTTTTAAGTAGGTGGACAAAATTAAAGGGTTACGATGTGGCTGGTTTCGACTCCGCTCAACCAGCTAGGCTGACTGAAATCATGTAATCGAGGGCTGAGCGCAGTTGAAGCCCGTATTAGTGAATAATTATGTCCATGTACTTATAAATGTTATAAAACCCAGGTTTTGGAGTAAGACCTATGGCCATACAAGAACACTATGACCGTCTAGGGGTGACGGCTGATTCGTCCCTCGCCGATATCAAAAAAGCCTATCGGGCTAAACTGCGGGAGTTTCCAGCCCACAGTCATCCCCAAGAATTTAAGGCAGTTCGAGAATCCTACGACGCGATTCAAACCCATCTGAAATCGCCGACAAAAACCACCGATGACTTTTTTGAGCGAAAACCAATTGAGGAAAAGCTAGATGAGACAGCGATCGCCCAAATCAAGCAGCGAGCGATGGATCAGGTACAGGTGAGCATTAAAGACCTGATTGCCTTGACGTTTTAGCAGTTGGGGCATTCGGGGGTTAGGGTGTTGGACTGTTTAGGGAGGACGTTGGGGAGATGACGCGATCGCCACGAGCATTAGCTCAACAAAAAATGCAGCAGCGCAAACAGCAAGAAGCGTTGCTGCTAGATATGTTGACAGTTATGGATTCGCTTGACCGAGCAGTGGAACACTGGCAGCAGGCTCAGGACAAAGCTATGGCAATTGAGCAGCCAGAGCCGTCTGATGGTAATTCAGCGATCGCCGCTGCCGAACTCCCTCAGGTGATCGTTGACTCACCAGTCGAGTCACAAAATGAGTCACTGGATCAACCAGCGGCTGAATCTACGGTTTCTGAGGAACCTAGTTCTTCAACATCAACCCATCGCTTTTGGTGGCAGCAATTGGCAAGTTGGTGGGTTGATCGGGCGATCGCCTACGCCACCCAGCAGCCTGCGGCATCTATAGCAACAGAGGCACAAGCTTTAGCAGAATCCAGTGTAGAGGATGAATCCACCCTTGACGGTATGGGCGGAGAAACGGTCAGCGAGACCCAGGATATTGCTAAAAACACGATTGACGTGGCCAATATTGTCACCAGTGCCTTGGACGGGACTGCGCTAATTCACTCCACAATGGCGGATATTTTGGCAAAACACCAGGTTGTCCCCATTCCCGCCTTGGGACAACCCTTTGACCCCACAGAGATGCGGGCGCTGGGACAAGAACCTGACGGGACGGTTTCACCCAATACGGTGGTCAAAGAAGTGGTACGCGGCTATCGCTGGAATGACAAGGTTTTGCGGGAATCTCAGGTAATTGTGGCGATCGCCCTTGCCCAACAAACCTAGATAAACTCTGTAAATTCGGGGAAGAAGAATACCGCTAACCTCATAATTGTTCCGGGACTTGGGCGATCGTGATTAGACTGATTAATTTCAATGAAAGTCATGCCCAATATGGCTTTTGGTTGTAAGTCTTCGATTTTAATATCAACCTATTACACAAAGAAACGAAAGGATAAGTGTTATGGCTACTGTGGGTATTGATTTAGGAACGACCAACTCTGTAGTGGCAGCATTGGATGAGGGGCAACCGTGGGTTATTCCTGATGACGATGGCAACTTGCTGTTGCCGTCCTGCGTGGGCTTTAGCGATTCAGGGCAACTATTAGTGGGGCAAACGGCCATACGCCAATATGCTGCGGCTCCTGATCGCACAGTAATGTCCATCAAACGCCAGATGGGCACGGACTATACCGTATCCCTGAATGATAAGGACTATCGTCCCCAAGAGATCTCTGCCATTATTCTCCGCGCCCTCAAACAACGGGCTGAGGAAGCCCTAGAGGAAGAAGTCACCCAAGCGGTGATTACGGTTCCGGCTTACTTCACCGATGCCCAGCGACAGGCCACTAAAGAGGCAGGGGAAATCGCTGGATTAGAAGTACTGCAAATTCTCAACGAGCCCACCGCAGCGGCGTTGGTGTTTGATATCCGCTCAGAGGAAACGGAAACGGTAATGGTGTACGACTTGGGTGGTGGTACCTTTGACGTATCCATTGTGGAGATTACCGGGGAAGTCACCGAAGTACTAGCTAGCCACGGCAATAACCGCCTAGGCGGGGATGATTTTGATCGGCAGCTACAGCGGCATCTGAGCGATCGCTTTCGCCAAGTCCATGATATGGATGTGCCGGATGATGCCGTCACCCAAGCCCGATTACGTCAAGCTGCGGAAACGACCAAAATTGGCCTGAGTGACAACGCCTTTGTGCAAGTGCGGGAAGCCTATTTGGCCAGCAAAGGTGAAGAGGCTCTCCATCTGAACGTAGAAGTAGCGCGGGAAGATTTTGAAAATCTAATTCAGCCGTTGCTCAAAGAAACCCTAGAAGCCATCAATCGCGCCCTAGAGGATGCAGACCTGACGCCAGACGCCATCGATCGGGTAATTTTAGTGGGAGGCTCCACCCGCATTCCCTTGGTGCAACGGTTGGTGGAGGAGCATTTACCCGATGTGCCTGTCAGCAGCTTTGAGCCGGATTTATGTGTGGGCATGGGGGCAGCCCTGCAAGCCGGAGTCTTGTCTGGTGCTGAAGTGGATTCCATTCTAGTCGATGTGATTCCCCATTCCCTTGGCATTGCCGCCATGACCGATACCCCAATGGGACCCATCCCCGGATTTTTCAGCGTAATTATTCCCCGCAATACGGTGATTCCGGTTTCCCGATCTGAGATTTATTACACTGCCGCCGATAATCAAGAGAAGGTAAACATTGAGGTGTTCCAGGGAGAAAACGCCCTTGCCCGTGAAAATGTTCCACTAGGGGAGTTTTGGGTGGAAGATCTACCCCCCAAACCCGCAGGTAATCTGAAAATAGAAGTACATTTTGACTTTGACATCAACGGCATCCTCACCGTAACCGCCACGGAAAAAGGCAAAGGTCAGGCTCAATCTCTAACGGTGAACAATGCGGAAACCGGGCGCTTATCTAGCAATGAGCTAACCCAAGCACGGGAATCGGTGTCCGATTTGTTTGAAGATTTTGCTGAACAATTACTGCAGACTGAAGTGGAGGACGCGGACGATGGTGAAGAAGATGGCGAAAGCAAAGCAGTAGAGGTGGAAGTGCTAGATCCAGAAAAGTCGTAGACGTAAGCATGTATGCCAATCTGGATTAAACCCAACACAAAGAGATGATACTTTGTTAAGTTAAGTAACATTGGCGATCGCCATGATTCGGGAACCGCTTGATTACCCATAGGTAAGGTTTCCCTCCGAACCATAGTGTGCCGTCGGTTTCAAGTCCTTTGAACTATCATCACTGAACGCTATGCCATCTTCTGTTTTGCCCGCTGTTTACACCACGCTTGAGGACTTGCCATTACCCCGATCTTGGCAGTGGAATGGTCTCAATGTTTGCTATCAGACAATGGGCAATAC
>JBFRWC010000147.1:0-14147 GCA_051439365.1 Leptolyngbyaceae cyanobacterium | reverse complement strand
GTGTACACCTTTGTAAGGGGGGATTAAGGGGGGTAACGCTAGATTGAGGGAAAATCATGCACGTCAGTCATCTTGCAGGGCGGGATTGAGAATCCACATCAAAATCCCCAAAATTTGATCCACCGGGGGAATGGAATAGTCGATGGCATCAATGGTGACAACAGTGTCAATCAGTCGTAAAAATCGCCAGAGAATCCCGTCTGTGACAATGCCGTAGACACAGGCAATTTCACACTGATGCTCTTGGTTAAACTGCTGAGCGGCTACCATGGTGGCGACACACTGGCCGATTCCGGCAGCAATGTCGGCTTTCCGGGCTTCAATTACCACCACGGGGGGCGATTCAATCCCCAAGATTTCTTTAGACTGACTCACGAGAAAATCGCAGGGGCCAGACAGTCCCAGAGATTCATTGACGTTAAATTCTTCACCGGAGAAGATGCTGATGGTTTGGTTTAACATCCGCCGGACTTCAATCAAAATTGGGGCAACCACTAACTCTGATCGGGCTTTTTCACTGCCCACGGAAGCTAGCGGGAGGGTTTGCTCTAGGTACTGACTAAAGATATCTGAAGGCTGAACTGGGGGAATGTCGGGGAATAGGCGATTACCCTCGATCGAGGTTAATGCAAACGCCCGTTTTACACTGGTTATCGTTTGGAATTGATGGTACGGCATGGGAGGCTCGACCTCATTCAAGGTGTTCTGAAACTATTCTAAGAGACTCTAAGAGGTTCTAAGACGTTCACTGGATGCACTAAATCAGCCCAGTCTAGTGTAGCAATGAGCATCACGAGACATACGATCGCTAGGTTTAATGTAGCATTTTGCGATCGCCCCCCTTGCGCTCAGAACCAGGAAGAGTAGAATCTAAAGCGTTAGATCCTAGGGCCAACGTACAAAGGAGCAAGCAGCAGCACAATGGAAATGGGGAAACGATACAAGCATGTCCTGATGGCGATCGCCACCGCACTGCTTTGCCTAGTGGCCTCTCCCGCGATCGCCCACCTGACCGCAACGACATCGGGGGATAGCGTGGGAACTGCCCTGATCCGCCCTCGGTTGACCACGGCCCAGACCTTAGAGAATCAGGGTCGGGAGCGCTATGAGGCCGGACAGTTTCAGGATGCGGTTCGCCTATTACAGCAAGCTGTTGAGGCCCATACGGCCAACGGTCAAATTCTCCAGCAAGCGATCGCCCTCAGTAATTTATCCTTGGCTCAACAAGCCTTGGGGGATTGGGATGCTGCAACCCGTGCGATTGACACCAGTTTGGAGATTCTCAATGGTTTGCCTGAAGATACTGGGGGAAACGCTACCGTCACCGCCCAAGCCCTCTCGATTCAGGGACGATTGCAGTTTGCTCAAGGCCAGTTCCAGGCTGCCTTTGATACTTGGCAGCAGGTGACGGACTATCATCAACAGCAGGGGAACGATAGCTTGCACTTGGAAAGTCAACTGAATCAGGTTCAAGCCCTGCAAGCGCTAGGTTTTTACAAACAGGCCATTGACCAACTGACGGCGATGCAGTCAGAGTTGGCGACTCAGCCCGATTCTGCGGCTAAAGTGATGACCCTCAGTCGTTTGGGCAATGCGCTACGGCTAGCGGGATATTTGGGCAATCCCGATCTCACACAGGTTCCCTTTGGCGAAGAAGCCGCACCCATGGAGGGGAACACCCCTGCGGTCCAACCGGACGGGACGGCCATCGGAGACACGCCCGGAGACGCAACCACTGTATTGACTGAAGCCTTGGAATTGGCGCAACAATTAAGGCTACCGGACGCGATCGCCACCATTTCCATCCATCTGGGGGACATTGCCTATAGTCAGGCTCGCGAACCCAAAGCGGGTCCGGCCCAAGCAGACTGGTTTGATCAAGCCATGATCTTTTACGGGGAGGCGATCGCCCAATCCCCAGCCGCTATCGTTCAAACCAAAGCGAGTTTGCGCCAGTTGAACGTGGCCATTGCCAGAGAGCAGTGGGCGATCGCCCAACGCCTCCGTACCCAAATTCAACTCCAACTCCAATCCATCGCCCCCAGCCGCACCACTATCTATCAGCGGGTGCAGTTGGCCGAAGGATTCATTCAGATCAAACAGACTCTCGCCGCATCGGGGTTCACTGACCGAACGCTTCAGCCCATTCAATGGAGCGATATCGCCAATCTATTGGCAACGGCGAATCGGCAAGCAGAGAATTTAGGGGATAACCGGGTGCAAGCCTATGTGTTGGGTACCTTGGGCCATGTTTATGAACAGGCCAATCGCCAAGACGAGGCCATTCAGTTGACCCAGCAGGCGCTCCAGCTATCCCTGGCAACCAATGCATCAGACATGACATACCAATGGTATTGGCAACTGGCCCGTCTACATCGGCAGGAACTCAAGCAGTTTAGGGAAAATACCCTAGCCACCGTCCCAGCCACCATTGTGGCCCAGAAGCGGCAGGACGCAATTATGGCCTATCAGCAAGCGATCGCTTCCATCAAACAACTGCGGGTAGATTTAGCGGCGGTGGACCCAGAAGCTCAGTTTTCCTTCCGCGACGAAATTGAACCCATTTACCGGGACTTAGTCTCTCTGCTGCTGGACCCCGGAGCCAGCCCGTCTGCCCAGGATATTGAAACGGCTCGTCAAACCATTGAAGACCTACAGTTGGCTGAGCTAGATAACTTTTTTCGGGAATCCTGCCTCAATGCCCAAGATGTGGACATTGACGACTTAGATCGGCAAGCTGCTGTGATTTATCCGATTGTGCTGAGCGATCGCCTGGAAGTCATCGTCAATTTGCCAGAAAAGGAAGGGCAACGGACCCTGCGGCACTTCAGCCAACTTGACATCTCTGACACCGTTGTAGAGCGGCAGATGCGCCTTATTCGCCGACAGATGCGGGGCCAGCTATCGGCAGATGCCCAGGGTGAACTCCAATCATTGTTAGCGGAACTGTATGATTGGCTGATTCTGCCTTTTGCCGCTGACCTGCAAGCCAGTGGCACTGAAACCCTGGTGTTTGTGTTGGATGGACCGTTGCGGAATATTCCAATGGCGGCATTGTACGATGGCGATCGCTATCTGATTGAAACCTACAGCGTAGCCCTCAGCTTGGGCTTGCAACTGACCCCATCCGCGCGTCCTAATGTCCAAGATCTGGATGTCCTCCTGGGAGGTCTGAGTGAATCTCGTGAGAACTCACCAGAATTGCCGAACGTGACCAAAGAGCTAGACCAAATTGCCACAACCGTCGCCGCTAGCCAACAACTGTTGAATGAGCAGTTTACCAATCAAGCTGTGCAGCGGCGGGTGAATGCGACCTCCTCTCCCGTAGTTCACTTGGCCACCCACGGTAACTTTGATGACCAGTACGAAGAGACCTATCTCCAGACCTGGGATAACCGTCTGAATATTCGGGAACTCAGTACCCTGCTGCAATCGAGTGAATTAAATCGCCGTCGCCCAATTGAATTATTGGTGCTGAGTGCGTGCCAAACTGCTGAGGGCAATGATCGGGCGGCATTGGGATTAGCGGGGATGGCAGTGCGATCGGGAGCGCGGAGTACTTTGGCTACCCTGTGGAGTGTCTATGACCAATCCACAGCCGAGTTAATGCAAGACTTTTATGAAATCTGGGTGGATGGCGGAGTTACAAAGGCGGAAGCCCTGCGCCAAGCCCAAGAGAAGCTGCTGAAAACACCTGAGTTTAGTCTGCCCTACTATTGGGCACCGTTTGTTTTGTTGGGCAATTGGTTGTAATTCTGGCATCAAGGGTTGGCTGGAAAGGGAATCGTAAACGCCTCTATGGTTGCTCGGTTCATGTGGATATCAAGGATGGTAAAGTCTGGGTCCAGCATGATGGCTCGGAGGTGGCGATCGCCGTTACGTGATCAGGATGACAGGGGATGACAACGGGAGCAGATGCCCAGACCTGCCATATGATTTTGCTGGATCTATTACGCGGTGGATCTATTACGCGGTGGATCTGGGAACGCGCAATGATACTATTGATCTTAAATTCCTGATACCCTAGGAGCCGCATCAATGTCTGCCAAGGATCAGTTTCATGCTCTGGTGAAAGAAGCATTAACGAATGAGGGATGGCAAATCACCCACGATCCCTATCGGATAGATGTGGGGTTTACAGATTTATATATCGACCTGGGAGCAGAACGTTTGCTGGCTGCACAGCGTGACCAGGAGAAAATTGCCGTTGAAGTTAAAAGCTTTCTGGCTTCTTCGACCATCTCTGAATTTCACGCAGCAATTGGTCAATTTATTAACTATCGGTTAGCCCTAGAGGATGAGGAACCCGATCGGGAACTTTACCTTGGTGTGCCCGAAAATATTTACGATCGCTTTTTCAACTATCCCTTTATTCAAAAGTCGATTCAGCGGAATCAAATTTATCTGCTAACTTACGACACGATACAACCTAGAATTCTCCAATGGATAAAGTAGCTCTCTATCGTCAACATATTCAGGATTTACTGAAGAAACGGGCTAGTATCAAGTCCGCTAATCCAAATATTGAAACCCAGCTTATTTTTGATACCGAGCGGGATCACTATCAGATTGTCAATACGGGTTGGAAAGGGAATCGTAAACGCCTCTATGGTTGCTCGGTTCATGTGGATATCAAGGATGGTAAAATCTGGGTCCAGCATGATGGCTCGGAGGTGGCGATCGCCGATCAATTGGTCGAGTTAGGAGTGCCGAAGCAAGATATTGTCTTGGCCTACCATGCGCCGATGATGCGGCAGTATACTGAATTTGCTGTAGATTGAATCGGTGAATTGATCAGGATGCGGCAATTGAGTTTAATGACTAATGAATGACTAACAATGAAAGCTTTTCTTGAATTAATCAGTCTTCTGGTCCTCATCGCCGCAGGCATAACCTTCGTTGCAGGGAGCCTGAATCAATTATTTGACTGGAACCTGGCCCTCCAGATCGGTGGGTCAACCATTCCCTTGCCCGAAGATTTTGTGGGTGTGGTGGCGGTGGCGATCGCCCTCGCCCTTCTCAGTGGCCTCTGTTTTCTTCTTGCTGACCTGAAGCGACCCTTGCGATTTCTGGGGCAGTATCGTATGGCTTCTCTAGGGGGTCTGGCGGTGGCGATCGCTCTCCTCATCATCGGTGCGCCCCGTGTGCTGCCCAATCTCTTTTTAGAACTGGCGGTGCAAGGAAACGACTCAGCCAAAGCCCAGGCCATGCTGGAGCAGCGGAGTTATCCTCCTGCCGTCCTCTCAGAACTGACTTATTGGTCCCTGAAACATGAAGACTATGCCCTCACCGAGATGATGTTTGAGCAAGGGGCTGATATCAACCATCGCCGGGGCGAATTTGAGTCCACCCTGCTTCACGATGCCGTCAATTTTTTTGCGCCAGCGGCCACGGACTTTTTGCTGGATCGGGGCATTGATCCGAACGCCCAAGATACCCTCGGTCGCACGGCCCTCCATGTCTTGATTACTTATCGGGCCAATCACATGGTCGGGATGGCGGAACCGGAGATTTTAAGCTTGGCCAAGAGCCTGGTTGCGGCTGGAGCCGATGCCACTCTTACGGATGAAAGTGATCAGACCGCGATCGCCCTGGCTGACAGTAAAGGCTACGATACGGTGGTCCAGTTTCTTCGTACCCCATAAAAGGGCCTCACAGCTCCAGATTGTAACCGCTAGCTTTACAAAAGTAGGCACGAATAGTGCCTACGCTCCTCACTTTGTAAACTTTGGTTGCTGACACCTTGGGCAAACCATAGAAGCTTGTTATCGTATTCATACAATTCTCTCATGGTATAAGAGTTTACGGTCTTGGGGCTGATTGAGTCGTTCTAGCCGGTTGTCTCGGCTTAGAGGCTACGACCCAGACCAAAACCACAGAAGCACCGTTGTGTTTCTCAGGCAGGTTATGGAAGGTATCTATTGTTGAAAGGCGCTCTTCCAGAGCACTCTTACTCATTGACGTTAATTATATAGATGGATCGATTGCTTTGATGAAACACTACTGCGATGAATGGATTAGAGAATGGTGTGATGCGAATGGTTGGACTGATCCAGTGATGAATCCGCTGAATCATTATTGGGCATTTCCTCCTGGTGGAGTCATGCCTGTGCCGATTCCGTCCGATACGTTGCAGTCCATCAAAGCGGAAAAGGGATTGAGTAACCAGGAGCAAGTGTGGACTTGGGCTGCACTCGTCTTTGGTGTTGCTGCTGTTTGTCTGAGCTGTGTGATGCGATCGCCCATGCCTTTAGTGGCGGTTTTTGCGTTCACGACAATGGTGGTGGCGGCTCTAGACGTGGACGAAATTTAACGAGATTTAGAATAAATTAAAACCCCGATTTCGTTGAGAAGTCGGGGTTTTTAGTATCGTTTTTTGGGGAGCGATAGTCAGGATCGCACCAGCTTCTTGGGGTGGGTTTTGCTCTTTGGGGCCAGTTTATTGCGCACATCTGCGGCTTGGGTGAGCAAGGATTCAGCAAAAGCGATCGCATCGTCATCACTTTTGCCTCCAGCCAGTTGGGCCAGTTCATGTTGGCGATCCTGTCCTAGCAGAGGCATCACCCGTACCACTGTCCGCTCCACTTCAGTGTTCGTTTCCAGGCTGAGTTCTTGAATGACCGTCTTGTTGACGTGGAAGTGGGCATCGGCCATGGCTGCCACTAGGGGCTGGTGCGTCACGCATAACACCTGGGGCTGGGCACCCAGTTGGTAGAGCTTTTCGGCGATCGCTTGCGTGACTCGTCCCGATACTCCCGCATCAATTTCATCAAACACCATCGTAGCTCCATGTTCGGGCGCACCCTTTCCCGTCTGGGCTAAGCAGACTTTGAGGGCCAGCAGAAATCGGCTCATTTCTCCACCCGATGCCACCTGGGTCAGGGGCTGTAGCGGTTCCCCTGGATTGGGGCTAAACAGAAAGGTGACGCGATCGCTCCCTGCGGCTGTGGGCGTGATCGGTTTAATCTCCACCTCAAATTTGACTTTTTCCATTGCTAGCGGCTTCAGTTCTTTCACCAAGGCTTTTTCCAGCGTTTTCGCTACTTGCTGACGCAGTTGGGTTAACAGGGCACACGCATCGGCTAACGATTCCTGTTTTGCTGTGTAGTTTTGCTCCAGCGCTTCCAAAGACTGCCCCCCATCGCTGAGTTCATCTAATTCACCCTGAAGCTGCTGGTCGTAGGCGATCGCTTCAGCTAGGGTCGGGCCATATTTGCGACAGATTTGCTTTAGTTGCATCATCCGGGCTTCAATGTCTTGCAACTGCTCCGGGTCCGTTTCCAAATCATCCCCATAGGCATTCACCACCCGTCCGGCCTCCTCTACCTGAGCCAGCGCATCCGTCACCATTTCCAGAATTGGCTGAATTTGCTCATCGTAAGTCACCATCTCTTCCAAGGTTTGCTGTGCTCGTCCCAACAAATCGGCACAAGCATCTCTCCCAGCATCATTTTGATACAGCGCTTGGTAGACTTCGTAACTTTGCTGCTTCAATTCCACCGCATGGCTGAGGCGACTGCGTTCCTGCTCCAGTTGCTCTAGTTCATGGGGATCATCAAGCTGAGCCTCCCGCAACTCCTTGGCTTGAAACTCAAACAAATCCAATTGGTCTTGGCGCTGCTGTTCCCGCTGGCGACGTTTTTCTAAAATTTGCTTGGCCTTTTGACAGGCTTCATAGGCTTGGGCTACCCCAGCTTTCTGGTCGATCACGTCTTTTCCGCCCAGTCCGTCTAACCAGTTGCGCTGCACGTTTGCCTGTCCCAACTGCACCGTTTGTCCCTGGGCAGTCATTTCCACGAGGCGATCGCGCAGGGCTTCTAATTGCTGTTTGTTCACCTGAATGCCATTGATCCGAGAGCGATTGCGAACTGATCCTTTCCCCGCCGTCAACTCCCGACTACACACGAGCTTACCTTCTGTACCGTTGAGCTGATTTTGCTCCAACCACACCTGTAACTCCGGGGTGAGGCTAAAGGTGGCATCAATGCGGCCCTTGCTCGTGCCTGTGCGGAGCGATCGCCCTGACACCTTGCCCCCCAGCGCTAAATCCAGGGCATCCAGGATAATCGATTGTCCGGCCCCCGTCTCCCCCGTCAACACGTTCAGCCCCGCTGGAAACTCCAGATCCAGGCAGTCCACCAAGGCAAAATTCTCAATATGCAGTGAAATCAACATAGACGGGTCGGTTGCTCCCTAGGGGATAAATACAGGAGTCATTATGCATTACCGTTTAGTGTAATGGGATTTTGCCCCATGACCGAAATTCTGAGATGAAATCTTTGGAGGACATGTAGGAGGAGCTAGGCCCAAGACTATACCGATCGGCAACAGCAGACGGTCCATCGCGGTCAGGGGATGGGCAATTAACTAGACAAGCGACTCAGAAGTTTGGCGAAGGCTCCTGTCGCGTTCCAAGTGTACTCATCCATATCCTGCGGCCAAGGAAAACTATCTGCCTTTGCCTCAGATGCCGTGACTAATTGAAAGGTACCTTGCTTGAGTGCTTGGTACAAGCCAACAAAATCACCCACTTCCAGACCATTTTTAATAAAACTTTGGCGCAGGAGTTCGATGGTGTACATCATATTATGGGCTTCAAAATCCCCTGTTGCAAAAATTGATTCAAAGATCAAGAATTGAATGTCGCTACGATCGGGCTGTTGCAGATTGTCTTGGTTGAGACCAATCGTTGCGACAAGGGGATCACCCGCAGCAATAATGTATTGACTGTTGTGATATTGGCGTGATTGCAGATAGTTTGGAGTGAGGCCAACGGTCACCGCAAGGGGATCACCTGCCATGAAAACCATGATATATTTCGGCCCTTTCACCCATGTTCGATAACCGTTGCCAAAGGCTAAGATATTAATAAATTGATGAGATAATTCTTCCCATTGCTTGGTAGAAGATTGACGATCTTTGACGTTTAAGAAAGATGTTTGCTGCTGAATAAATCGCTTTTTAGCGACTTTTAATGCCCGACCTAATAGAATAGTGCCATGACTATCGGAAGCAAGATTGACGGTTTGCTGGTGGTTTATTCCATGTAAAATCAATTGGGCACAGTTTTCAATCACAGGACTGCCTGACAAACTGAGGTAGTCCAACACGGCGTTGACCCAGTCAAGTAAGGAATTAATCGAAGCGAGAATGGGATTTTTTTTGATATAAGACCCATTATTGAGGTTAGCAATCCCAGTTGATAATCGTTCAGCATAACGACGACTGCGCTTTGAGGCGATCGCCTCGGTTTGACCCAGCCCTGACACAAAGATCGCCTGGAGGTGGCCCTGATCGTCGGGTGGATAATAGGTCACATGTTGGGCAATAAATGCCAGCGGGTCCGGTTGTTGCATCACCAGATCATCAAAATCGAATAATTCTCCTGTTTTCGGATTTTGAAATTGGCCATCAAAGATTTTATCAGGAAACAACGTTTCCAAAGGACGGCGCCACCATGCCGATTGGATCGATTGTTCTTTGTCGTCTTGGCTGTACGTCATAGCTGCCCAATGTTGCTCTCGTTGCCTGACATGGAGAATACCAGATGCGCCCAAGCTCCTAGATTACATTTATATAACATTGTGTTGCGCTGAGACGGATGGTGGGTGAGCGATCGCTCCTTTTCCTCCTCCTCTCTCTCTGGCATCCTAAAGTCCCTGCCTTGGGTCAGGAGACCTGACCCCTACCTTGTCCCAATCCCTGGTAGGGGAGCGGTTTCTGCGCCCAAGCCCCAATTTTTGTCAGTCAACCAGCGATTCGACAGTCTCTAGCAAAATCTGGGGATTGGCCTGCTCCGGAGAAATCACACTCACGATCCCTTGAGCCTGGATTGTAACCGCAGGATTAATCAGGAAATTGCGTCCGTTCACCACGGTGTCGGTATGGCTATCCCAAATCTCCGCTAGGCGATCGCGAATCGCTTGAAACATCTCCATGTCCTCAAAGTTGACCAAGGTAAACGTTCGCTGGATGCCATCGGTCTCCACATTGATGGCATATACATCAAACTGAATTTGGGGACTTCGAGGAAACTTCACTAACTGCCCCGATAACGTCTTGGGTTGCTCATGCCAGGAGGCGATCGCATTCAGCACTTCCACGGGTTGCTCCACTGTGCCATCTAGTTGCAAGTGGACGGGTTCCTGGGGTCGCCGTTGCAGGGTGTAGGTAATCCGGACAATATCTCCCCGATAGAGGTCGGCGGCGATCGCTCCATCCCGCACAAAAATCGGCACCACCTGATCTTTGTACTCCGTCACCAAAATGTGACCCTCTGCACCAATAGCATGAACTTTGCCAACAAAACTGGTTCCTGCCAGCAGTTCTTCCGGTACTCCTGCCTCATATTCATAGGCCGGATAGTCATTCAACTCAGTCCAAGCGTCCATCACCTCTAGGGACTCCACCAACACATGCTGCTGGGGACTGGAATGATCCACCATTCGCCCCTGCACACACACCTGGTCATGGCGATGAAGTTGGTCCAGCTTGGTCTGTACGTCGCGATCGCGGCTCAGTAAGGAAAATTCCTGATGGCTAAAAAAGTTGTTGGGGTCGCGCACCGACAGCACCGCCATGCTTGCGGTGGGGACTGTGCCATGAATGCGGCCAATCAGTCCGCTGCCTTGGAGTTCTTGGCGAAGCTGGCTGGGGTCCAAGCCTTCATAGACCTCAGCGTGATACTCACAGGTGTCGATCGCCGCATTTTCAACGCCAAAAATGGTGGTAAACGTGGTGAGGAAAATAGTGGCAAATCCGGTGGCGATCGCAATTCCCACCCCCACAAATAGCACGGAGACAAACTTTTTTAGACGCATACCAGATAACCCATCCGTCACAGAATTCTCTTACAGTATAAGGGTTTCAACTTGGAGTATTCCCATGCCCGATTCATCTGTTGCTGACCTGCGCAAAGATTACCGCGTTGCCACCCTCAATCGCGCCGATGTGTGCGACCATCCCATCGATCAATTTCAACAGTGGTGGCAGGCCGTGCTGGCTGCTGATGTGGTTGAACCCAATGGCATGACGTTGGCCACCGTCGGCGAAGATGGACGACCCTCAGCCCGAATTGTCCTCCTCAAAGGATTTGATCAGCGGGGATTTTGTTTTTTCACGAACTACACCAGTCGCAAAGGTCAGGAATTATTGCACAATCCCCAGGCGGCGTTGGTATTTTGGTGGGAACCGCTAGAACGACAGGTGCGGATTGAAGGCACTGTGAGTCAGATGACGGCAGCGGAATCGGATGAGTACTACAACAGTCGGCCCAAAGGGAGCCGAATCGGAGCTTGGGCCTCCCCTCAGAGCCAGGTGATTGGCGATCGCCAACTTCTCGAAGACAACCAAACCCGTTTAGAATCTGAGTACGCCGACACCGATGCAATTCCCCGTCCTCCTCACTGGGGCGGCTTTCGGTTAGCTCCTACCCAGGTGGAATTTTGGCAAGGACGCTCTAGTCGGCTCCACGATCGTATCTGCTACAGCAAAACTGAAGCGGGGTGGGACATTGTCCGCTTAGCCCCCTAAACAGTCTTATCTCCCTATCATCGGCCTCTGCGCATTCTGGTCTGAAATGACACCAGTTTTTTGATCTCGTGGGTGATGTCTTCTTGGTGTTCATTGATGACCGTGTAGTCAGTGGCCCCATTTTGCATGAGAGACATCACCAAATCATTCACCGCACTTTCATCGGTCGAGTTCAGCAAAATCGGTTCTATGGAATTGCTCATCGTGTTTCAGTTCACCTGTAATACAGCAGTAGGGTTCAGCCTAGCGAAAATGTCTCGACCCTTTAGGTATCACGGGATAGTTAGGAAACAAACTTAAGCAAGAAAAAATAATTGGAGCTTGAGTCAAGTTGCTGATTGACTGACAAAACTGCCTAAAACCTTGTCTCTGCCTTGGGTCAGGAGACCTGAACCCTACATTGTCCCAATCCCTTGTAGGGGAGCGGTTTCCGCGCCCAAGCCCCAATTTTTGTCAGTCAACCAGGTCAAGTTGTCTTAAGCTGATTGCCATGCAGCTTTCTCTGTGTTTTTACTGGGCCATCGGTGGTTTTACGATGGGGATAAGGGGAGAGCGATCGCCCCACCCTGAGAACAGAATCGGCTGAATGCTAGGCCCTGTCAGAGGATTGCGGAGAAAAAATAGAGGATGGCGTTGAAAAAATTGGAATTGACTGAGAACTCAGTGAGGCGATCGGGTTCAGAACCAAGGCGCACGGAGAACATGGTGAGGTGGTCTTTGGACAAACGGAGGCGTACGGAGAAGATGGTGAGGTGATCTTTAACCCAGGTGAGGCTGACGGAGAACATCTCGCCATCGTTTTTGGGAAGGTCGAGGATGACTGCGATCAAAGTGGAGACGGTTGAGAAAATTGGGATGATGGTCAAGTTTGATGGGAGGAACATCTAAAAAATTAACCGGATGGGGATGATGATTCGTCAAAGTGATGAAAGCGATCGCACTACGGTTCGTATCATTACAAGGCAATTAGTCGATGCTTATAATGGGTTCGTAATATTTCAAGGAGGATGAACAGATGACAATGGCGACTGGGAGTTCTGCATCAGATAAGGTCATGGTGGACCTAGGCGACGGGGTGCAGGTGCAGGTGGAAGTGGCGGCGACAGGGCGGCAGAAGGTGGCGGCGGGTGCGCCACCATTGGATGTGGAACCTGCTTTGAAAGGAATTACGAAAGTGGCGGAGATGGTAGCGGGATCAATTCAAAAGGTCAAGCCGACAAAGGCGACAGTGAAGTATGGGCTGGAATTGGGGGTTGAGCAAGGCGGTTTGATGGCATCGATCGTGCGGGGAACGGGGAAGGCGAGTTTTGAAATTACCCTGGAATGGGAAAATAAGCCGGAAAAAGGATCTTAGGTCGCCATTGAGTTTGCCACGAATCAACCATTCAATCAGCAGGTTGCCCCATGCCCCAATCGTTATTTGAGCTGTTACGAGATTGTACGGTGAAGTTGGTCTGTCTCTCTGGAACGTGGGGGACCGGCTTTTGGGTGGCACCGGGACAGTTGCTCACCTGTGCCCATGTGGTGGATGCCACTGAACCAGCGGCGATTGAGGTGTACTGGCGTGGGGCAATCGTTGGTGTGGTTGAGTCGGTGGAAGTGCGATCGCACCCGATTGATTTGGCGTTGGTGTCGGTGGGGGGGATTGCTGAGGATAGTCGTCGTTCGATTTCTTGTGTGGCCTTGGATGAGGCATTTGAGGCGTTTGATGATGTCTATACCTATGGCCATCCCACTGAGTTTCCGGAAGGGGCGGGGGCGATCGCCCGATGTGATGATGTGGCCATAACCCAGGGGGTGGCCCAGATTAAGTTCCAGGGTGGCCAGATTCAGCCCGGACATAGCGGATCGCCGCTGTTAAATCGGCGGACGCAATCTGTGTGTGGGGTGGTGGTGGAGACTTTGGAGGCCAATAGCCGTTTGGGGGGCTTGGCGGTGCCTGTGCGGGAGGTGTTGCGTCAGTTTCCAGAGCTACGGCAGGATAACCAAGCCTTTCATCGGCAGGATGATCGCTGGCGACAAGCGACTGAGCGGGGGCAAAAGATAGCGACCCAGCGGCTGCATGTGCCCTATCCTCGCAATGCCTTCTTTACAGGGCGGGAGGCGGTGTTTGATGATTTGCATCGGCGGTTGCAGGGGGGACGGGCGGCGATTAACCAGACCCAGGGAATTTCTGGGTTGGGGGGCATTGGTAAGACTCAGACAGCGGTGGAGTATGCCTATCGCTATTTTGAGGTGGACTATGATTGGGTGTTTTGGCTACGGGCGGATACGCTGGTGAATCTGCGATCGGATTTGGCGGCGGTGGCGGGGCAGGTGGGGCTAGTTAGTGATCTGACGATGGAGTTGGATGATCAGATTCAGGTGGCGTTGGGCTGGCTGAATGGCCATGACCAGTGGTTGCTGGTGGTGGATAACGCGGATGATTCGGATGTTTTGGAGCAACTGACCGAGTATTTGCCGACGAATCCAGCGGGGCGGATTTTGATTACGTCGCGGCAGTCAGTACTGGATATGGTAAACGTGCAGGAACCGTTGGCGCTGGATACTTGGGAGCGGCAGGAGTCGGTGGACTTTTTGCTGAGGCGGACAAACCGGACGACCCCACAGCAGCC
>JBFRWC010000146.1:0-23808 GCA_051439365.1 Leptolyngbyaceae cyanobacterium | reverse complement strand
TGGAGCCACCTGCCGTAGGAGCCGATTAGATTGCCGGGTCACTGATCAAAACCCCGGGGGGCACCACTGTCAGCGCGGCGCGCCATGTGGCAGGGCGATCGCCCCTTGTGGAAGCCGCAACCTGTCGCTTGACGGCACCAGGTATTGGCCGCTCCGGTGGAGCGATGCTGGATCAGAGCCGCCTGATGTTCCAAGGGTTGTTTCTTGCGCCCCAAATGGTCGGAGAAGCCCTCAAAGGCACCCATTTAGCCGCTGAGATATTCAGTCAACTGGGATATTCAGTGAACCCCCTGCCAGGGCAACCCCGCCGAGATACGATTCAGGCCATTAAGTTAGGGACTCCCGAAAAGGTGATTGCCTTTTGTCGTGCCATGCAAAAGTGGTCGCCTGTGGGGTCGTATCTTGACCCCGTACCAGACCACATGCCGGGATACGACAGCCAGCTCGTGATGGCCGGAGGAACGTTCGTGGATGGCAGTACCTCAGAGCTGTCGGCGGACGGCCCGTTGCGCCCACCTTATGTCGTGTTTTGCCAAGGGGGGACTCACTGGACCCATGCGGCGATCGCCCTAGAAGCCGCAGCTATGGCTGTGGGGCTAGCAGAGCGATCGCCCTAATCAAGCTATGAGTGGGTGGTGGTGGCGGCAGCCCCATTGCCGGCAGTCTGGGGCTGGATATTACACACAACCTCGTAAATATCAGAATCCGGCAGTTGGGTGAATAGGTGCGCCATCTTTTTCATAATGGCATCATGCTTTGCTGTGTGCTGTCCTGCATCCATGTGCTCCAGATTGTCCCAAAAAATCACGGAGAGTCCTCGGTCGGTCCCTGGTTCCCGTAGCAGATAGGCCCCCTCAAACCCGTCGGCATAGGTGGCGACCGCCTCTTCGTACAGCCCTTGGGCCTCTTCGAAGCGTCCCGGCTTGAATTCTCCACGGGCGACATGGGCGTAGCGACGGGTTAAAAAATCTTGGAAATCACTCATTACTTCCTCATCCACAGAATGTCAGCTAAATGGTTCTACCCAAAACCATATCGGCCTAACTCCCATCCTGGGCTGAAGCTTAGCTATTTTTGAAGACTACACTCTGGTAAAAAACACAAAAAGTAATGTGTTGTGATGCGATGCGATCGCTGACTCCGTTGAATTAATTCTCATTCCTTAGCGACTATACCCCTCATACAGCAAAGTCTTCTCTCGACTTTGCCGATAGATATAGCTGTCATCCTGGGTCAACAGCACTTGATGATCAATTCCGGCAAAGGAGCCATCGCTATAGTAAGCCGTCGCTGTCGTGCTGACTCGAACAGGAACGACTCCAACAGGCATATCGTCAATTAAATCATCCACCCTCATGCAAACTTGGCGATTCCCAGTCGAATCATCAATCGCTTCGTAAATTTGGATAGCATAGTCTGCCCTGGTATTGACGATGAAGGGGTCTTGGCGGATAAATTCCAGATCAAGCCAGATTTCTTGGCGGCGAGCAGCATCACAGGGATCAAGACTTGCCTCAACAACGACGACTGCTTCGGGATTTTCGACTCCAATGGGCTGGCAGACGACGATTTCTGCCCGATCGATGTCGCAAGCAAGCTGGGTTTGGTCATCGTCATCGCGTTCGACGATGGCCTCATAGCCGACCACTTGGTTGTCCACACGCCGACTGCCAAATTCCATCACACGAATGTTGCCGGGATAGGTATTCAACCCCACTGCGGCTTCATTTTTGATCAGGAATAGAGCGCGATCCGCTGGGGTAACGATGGGATTCTGGTCGCTCGAGGGTTGGGCCATCAAGGGCTGAGGTCCCAGTATTCCTTGCACCAGAGCAGAACTGAGAAGGGCGATCGCGCCCCCTCGCATGGTGGGCTGTCCAGATCGGGTTGGCTGTCCGGATCGCTGTGACTGTTTCATGGTTGAATTGTCTCCACCCCCAAATTACATCCACAAGATAGCGAAACCACACCCCATTCAGGAGCTTAGGGTGTAACAGTTTGTGTTTCTAGCATTAGTTTAGAGCGTTGGATGGCTTCAGGGATAGCAACGGGATATTTTCCCGTGAAGCACCCAGAGCAAAAGCGATCGCGTCGATCTCCCGTAGTGTCCAACATCCCCTCCCAGGACAAATAGGTCAGAGAATCCACCCCAATCCGTTCGGCAATCTCCTCCACCGATAGTTTGGCGGCGATCAGTTGGTCTTGATTGTCCGTATCAATGCCAAAAAAGCAAGGATGAGTCACAGGAGGCGAAGAAATTCGCATGTGGACCTCTGCTGCCCCCGCATCCCGCAGGGTTTTCACCAGCTTGTAGCTAGTCGTCCCACGCACAATGGAGTCGTCCACAACAATGATTCGCTTGCCCTCCAACACTCCTCGGAGAGGGTTCAGTTTCATCCGAATCCCTGTTTCTCGCATGGATTGAGTCGGCTGGATAAAGGTGCGACCAACATAGCGATTTTTGATCAAGCCTTCAGCATAGCGAACTCCGGATTGTTCTGAAAACCCGATTGCGGCTGGAATGCCTGAATCGGGCACCCCCATCACGAGGTCAGCCTCCACGGGGGATTCAATCGCCAATTGCATTCCTAAACGTTGACGGTAAGCGTACAAACTTTCTTCATGAACCACGCTGTCTGGGCGGGAAAAGTAAATCATTTCAAACACGCACAGCTTGCGCTCAGGGATGGCCCAATGAATCGAGGCTAGCCCCTCATCGGTAATCCAAACCAACTCTCCTGGTTCAACTTCACGCAAATATTCAGCCCCGATAATATCCAGGGCACAGGTTTCTGAGGCGAGGACGTAATGGTGGGGGCGATGCAGCCCTGGTTCTGTGTCTTGAGAGGTTTCTTTCAGCACCCCAATAACGAGGGGGCGGATACCGTGGGCATCACGCACGCCCATGATGCCCTGGGGAGTTGCGATCGCCAAACTAAACGCACCTTGGCATCGTTTGAGTGCGGTGACGGTTCCTTGGAGCCAATCTTGGCCTTGATCGACAGCGGCAGCGATCGCCAGAGCAATCATTTCGGTGTCGCTCGTTGTCTTTGGCTGATAGTTTGCCGCCGCTAGCTCATCTTTCAGGAGATGAGCATTGACCAAGTTCCCGTTGTGGGCAACGGCTAGGGTCCCCAGTCGCGTCTCTGCAATCATTGGCTGGGCATTCGCGGCCCGACTAGAGCCGGTGGTGGAATAGCGGGTATGGCCAACGGCGTGCTGTCCGGGGAGCTGATCCAAGATGGCTTCATTAAACACTTGGGAGACCAATCCAGTGTCCTTGTATACATACGAAACGTCTCCATCAAATGTGGCGATTCCCGCCGCTTCTTGACCCCGATGTTGGAGTGCATACAGGCCAAAGTAGGTTAATTTCGCCACCTCTTCACTGGGAGCATAAATTCCGAAGACTCCACAGTATTCCTGGGGTTTGTCCGGTCTAGGATCAATGGTGTTCCCAGTGGAAGATGGGTTTTCTGAAGACGCAGATAGCAGCGGATTAACCAAATGAGTCATGGGTTTTGGCAGGATAAATCTGGTTGGGAAAATACAATCAATCAGGGTACGTGAGTAGGGGCTAAACTGGCCTATTGGGGGAAGAATGGTATGCTGGCAAGATTTAGTTGACACTAATTAATAATGTTTCCTTGGCCGTAGTTTAACTCTTTGTTAAATGTCTCCCATCTTAACATTAGCGTAACACTCAGGAACGCCTCCAGTGAGTGATTCAGTGAGCGGTAGCTGATAGAACCCTAAGTCGTGGCCAGAGCATTAAACAGAGTCCCGATGAGATAGAGCGACCCACATAAGACGATGGTTCCTGCTGAGGAAGGATGGGTTGCAGAGGAGAGATCGGTTCCGGAGGAGGGATCGGTTCCGGAGGCGATCTCTGTTGTCGAGGCAAGTTGGTCTAATAGGGAGAAAAGATCGGGATGCGTTTGGCAGACCGACAAATCGGGGCAACAGAGCTGGGCTAGGGCCACGAGTGGCTGGGGTTGGGCCGAATCAAAGTTGGGAATGGGCACCAAGGACAAACGATCGCCCCCCCGCAATAATTCCCGAAAAATGGCCTCATGGTCTTTGGTGCTGAGCATTCCCATGATCCAGTGGATCGGTTGAGGTTGGTCATCTACGTAGCGTCGTAGGGCAGCGGCGGAAGCTTGGTTATGGGCACCATCCACCAGGATTTTCAACCCCCGCCACTGTAGCCACTGGAGTCGTCCTGCCCAGAGAGTCTTGGCTAATCCCTCCTGAATCTGTTCGGTAGAAATGGACCAGCCCTGAGCTTGAAGAACATGACTGGTGGCGATCGCCAAGGCTGAGTTGATGCGTTGGTAATCACCGAGGAGGGGAATGGTGTAGGTGAGTTCTGAGTTCTGAGTTCTGAGTTCTGAGTTTGAAGTGGGTGGATGGTATTGGAGGGTGGTGGGGGTGAGGGGGGTGGCGGGTTGGACCCAGTGGGCGGGGCAGTTTAGATGGTGGATGTGTTGGGCGATCGCGTTTTCCGCTTCGGGTGGCATCGGACCGATGATGGCGGGGCAGTGGGGTTTGAGAATGCCTGCTTTTTCGGTGGCGATATGTCCTAGAGTGGGGCCAAGTTGTTGCCAGTGGTCGCGGCTAATCGAGGTAATCACACTGGCCAGGGGGCGATCGCACACATTGGTCGCATCCAATCGTCCGCCCAAGCCCACTTCCATCACGACCAGATCCACCGACTGTTGCGCAAAATAGAGCCAAGCCGCAGCGGTCACGATTTCAAACTGGGTGACAGTGAGGGTGCGATCGCGAATCACCTGGGTAATTTGTTCCAGAATGCTGAGTAAGGTGGCGGGGGCGATCGTCTCACCATTGATCCAAAGCCGTTCGGTCCAATCGACTAAGTGGGGGGAAGTGTAGCGTCCCACCCGATACCCCGCCTCAGCCAAAATCGAGGATAAGTAAGCACAAACGGAGCCTTTGCCATTGGTCCCCGCCACATGCACCATTGGGACGTGCCTGTGGGGATTGTCCAGATGCTTGAGCAATTCGTAGGTGCTTTCCAACCCCAGCTTGATGCCGAATTGGGAAAACTGTTGGAGTAAATGGGCGATCGCCTCCGTACAACTCTGATCAACCATCACTACTGTCATCCTCCCCCACTGATCCAAAAACACATAAGGGTGGTTTAAGGTCTAGCCCCAAACCACCCTAACTATCCTTCCTAAATAGATAAGCTAAAACTATTTTAGTTTGTGTGCTTTGGTGGCTGAACCTCGCCAACAGCGGGGTTCAGTCACCAAATTAAATGGGTACGCGCTTAGTGCTAGCACTAGCCCGATCCTAGACGCTTGCCTTCAGGGCTTCCGCTTTATCCGCTTTCTCCCAGGTGAAGTCCTCAAGCTCACGGCCAAAGTGTCCATAGGCCGCAGTCTGACGATAGATGGGTCGCCGCAAGTTCAGCATATCGATCAGACCTTGGGGCCGTAGATCAAAGTGTTCGCGGACCAGTTGGCTAATCTTCTCGTCGGACACCTTGCCCGTGCCAAAGGTATTGATGGAGATGGACGTGGGCTGGGCCACCCCGATGGCGTAAGACACCTGAATCTCACAGCGATCGGCTAACCCTGCCGCTACAATATTCTTGGCCACATAGCGTCCTGCATAGGCCGCAGAACGGTCCACCTTAGAGGGATCTTTCCCTGAAAAGGCTCCACCGCCGTGACGAGCCATGCCGCCGTAAGTGTCCACAATAATTTTCCGTCCTGTCAAGCCACAGTCCCCTACCGGACCCCCGATAATAAACTGGCCCGTGGGGTTGATGTGATACTGTGTGCCCACATGCAGCCACTCTTGGGGCAGCACATGCTTAATCACTTCTTCCATCACCGCTTCTCGGATATCACCCTGAGACACATCGGGGTCATGCTGGGTGGACAAAACAACCGCATCAATCGCAATGGGTTTGCCGTTTTCGTAGCGCAGCGTTATCTGACTCTTCGCATCCGGGCGCAGCCAGGGTAATACGTTATGCTTTCGCAAGTACGACTGGCGTTCTACCAATCGGTGAGAGTAGTAAATCGGTGCAGGCATCAGCACATCGGTTTCGTTGGTGGCATAGCCAAACATCAAGCCCTGGTCCCCTGCCCCCAAATCCTTATCGGTGGCTTCATCTACACCCATGGCGATGTCAGAGGATTGCTTGCCGATGGCGTTAATTACCGCACAGGAGGCTCCATCAAAGCCCACATCCGAGCTATTGTAGCCAATGTCTAAAATAACATCACGAACCACATCCTCAAGGTCAACGTAGGTATTGGTGCGAACCTCACCCGCAACCACCGCCATCCCCGTTTTCACTAGGGTCTCAACAGCGACACGGGAGTGGGAGTCATCGGCTAGCATGGCATCTAAGATGGCATCAGAGATTTGGTCTGCCATCTTATCGGGATGTCCCTCTGAAACAGATTCCGATGTAAAAATACTGTATTCACTCATGCGCTAAATTCTCCCTTAATATTGGTTCTACAGCACTAACTATAATTTGATTGCAGCAGGTCAAACTACCCAGAGCAGTGTAGCAAACTCTGCCTCGCTTCCAAAAAATGCCATAGAGATAAACCCGTTAAGACAGAGGCAGAAATTGATGGTTGTGCTCTACATTACTAAGCTCAATGGCTTGTAAAATAAAGTGTGTAGTTTTATGTCGAACTGGGAGTGTGCTGTGCCTCATACGATTGTGACCAAGATTTGTGAAGGGGTTGCGGATTGTGTTGGAGCCTGTCCTGTGGCTTGCATTCATCCCGGTAGTGGTAAGAACGAGAAAGGGACGGATTGGTATTGGATCGATTTTCAGACTTGTATTGACTGTGGAATTTGTTTGCAGGTGTGTCCAGTGGAGGGGGCAATTGTGCCAGAAGAGCGGCCTGAATTACAAGCGACTCCAGAGTAAGCGCCACGGTTTCACTCATTTTCCTTCAAGTTCCCCTTCAATTCAGTTTAAGCATGGATCATTCTCCTCCACTACTGGCAGTGACCGATGTATACGCGGGGTATGTTCCTGGGTTAGATATTTTGCAGGGGATCAACTTTTGGGTACAGCCGGGGGAGTTGGTGGCAGTGATTGGGCCGAATGGGGCCGGGAAATCGACCTTGGCTAAGACTATTTTTGGGTTATTAACACCCCATCGGGGAGAGATTCAATTTAAGGGGGAGGCGATCGCTCAGCTCAAACCCAATCAAATTGTGGCGTTGGGGATGTGTTACGTCCCCCAGATTGCCAACGTCTTTCCGTCGCTGACGGTGCAGGAAAACTTGGAGATGGGGGCGTTTACACTGGATCGTTCCCTCAAACCGCTGAAGCAAAAAATTTACGACTTGTTCCCAGTGTTAGCAGAACGACGACAGCAGCGGGCAGGGACGCTATCGGGGGGAGAACGGCAGATGTTGGCAATGGGACGGGCATTGATGCTGGACCCAGATTTGCTGATTTTGGATGAACCCTCGGCGGCACTCTCCCCCGTTCTGGTGACGCAGACCTTGGCGCAAATTCGCCAGATCAACCAAGCGGGAACAGCGATTATGCTCGTGGAGCAAAATGCCCACAAAGCGCTGGCAATGGCGGATCGGGGGGTGGTGCTGGATGCAGGGCGCGATCGCTTTGTGGGGCCGGGGCCAGAGTTGTTGAACCATCCTAAGGTGGGGGAGTTGTACCTGGGCATGGGCTAGCTTGGAGCCTCTAGCTTGAAGCGTCTAGCTTGGAGGCTCTAGTAAGGCTTGGAGTCGGCGATCGCTTCTCATTCCATCAAAATCAGCTTCGTCCCGTGCCCGTTCCACCATGCCTGTACCCAGTTCAATTGCCCGTTTTAAATGATGTACGGTCCCTTCCAGGTCTTGTTGGAGGGCCGCACAACAGGCTTGGACGTAGTGGGCTTCGGCATCCTCTGGGCTGAGTTGAATCGCTTGCAAACAGGCGGCTTCAGCTTCCCCGTAACGTTGGAGTTTCCGTAGGGCAACACTTTTGCTGACCCAAGCCTTTTGAAAATCGGGTTTGAGTTGGAGGCTATGCTCCAATCCAGTGAGCGCTTGTTCGTAATCATCTAAATCTAAGGCACTCTTGGCCCGGTTGTAATATGCCAGTGGACTATCGGGTTTGAGGGGGATTGCCTTGGTGTAGCTGGCGATCGCGTCTTCATGGCGTTCCAATTTGCGTAAGACCGCTCCCTTGCCAAACCACGCTTCAAAGGAATCGGGGCGCAAGCCAGTGGCATGCTCGTAAGCGACCAGTGCGTCATTATATTGTTGCAGAACGAGCAATGTGGCCGCTTTGCCTAACCAGGCATCGTAGAGGTCAGGTGTCATGGCTAGGGCCTTGTCATAGAGGGCGATCGCATCTTCATAGCGGCCTTCAAAAAAGCAGGCATAGCCTTGTTTGGCATAGTCATTGGCGGTAAAGGTGAGTTGGGGCACCGCCGACTTCAACGCTTCCAACAACGTGGTCAACCGACCCAATCGGGGCTGCACCTCTGGAGCCACCGACCCCTGAATCGACATTGGCAAAATCCCTGTCAATTCTTGAATGGTCTGATCTTTCACCACCTGAGCATCCACCACCATCCGCTGCATTTGCAACGTCATCTGGGATTTCAGACTTTCCACCTCCTGTTCGGCAATGCTAATCTGCAACTTTAACTCGTCCAAGATGGCGCGGGAGTCCGAGGTTAAATCGGTCAACTGGGTTAAGGCCGCAGCCTTCAGCGTCTCAATCTCCTGAACCGAAGTGGATTGCTGCACCCTCAACTCTGGCAGCACTTCCTGCTCGACCTGGGAGCGGACCTCCGCCACCAGTTCGGCCAACACACTGCGGCGCAATAGCCAAATGCCCAACGCGGCCAACAGGGGAATAATGGTCAACGTCACCAACAAAATATTGAGGAGTGTGGTCGTTCGTCCAAAGGCCCGATCCACCTCCAGTTCAATCCGGTCCTGAAGCTCAGGGCTACGGACCAGACTGCGGTCAATGAGTTGCTGTAATTTCTTTTCTAACCGTAATTGTTCTAGTTCTTGGCGTTCTTCTAAAAGCAGTGGCGAAATTGGAGTCGTGGGAGGGGGCGAGGGAATCGGGTTGGACTCCGAGTTGGAGAGTGGGCTGGATATTGGGTTAGAGATTAGGTTGGATACTGGTGCTTGGGCCAACGCCACTCCACTCGACAGCAGATTAAGAGCCAATCCCAACATCAGGATCAGACCCCACTGTTGCGTTAAGTCTATGATTTTTTTGGGGATCGCAGAAAAAAGTAGAGGGATTAGAGGTTTTGAATGATGAGAGCTGAGAGAGTTGCCTCTAGTGTTGTAGAACTTCATGACAGATGCCTCCACCATAGTCTATGCTTTGCTTTATTGCTCCAGCCCAGTCTCTTGGGCCGTGGTTAGCGTGATGTTTACTCCTTGTTTTAGCATGAGTTTTCTGGCATGAGTTTTCTAGCATGAGTCTTGTCGTGTTTGGCAGCATCAATATGGACCTAGTGGTGCGATCGCCCCGTCTACCCCAGCCTGGAGAAACCCTCACTGGCCACGACTTTACCCAAATCCCTGGTGGCAAGGGAGCCAATCAAGCGGTCGCTGCCGCCAAACTGGGCATTCCGACGCGAATGGTGGGCCGAGTAGGGAACGATATCTTTGGTCAAACCTTGGTGGAAACGCTCCAGGGCTATGGCGTAGGGTGCGATCGCCTCACCCGTGATCCCCACATCCCATCGGGGATCGCATTGATTGAGGTAGATGATGCTGGAAATAATCATATTATTGTTGTGCCTGGAGCAAATGGCCAAGTAGGAGCCAAAGAGCTAGACCAACTCACCGCGCTCTTGGAGTCGACCCAGATTTTGCTGCTCCAGCTCGAAATTCCTCTCCCTGCCGTCGTGCAATCAGCAGAATTAGCCCATCGCCACGGCGTAACCATCATCCTTGATCCGGCCCCCGTGCAACCCCTCCCAGCCAGCCTTTACCCGCTTATCGATATTCTCACCCCCAATCAGACCGAAGCCGAACAACTGACCGGGATGACCATTACCGGACCCGATGACGCGATCGCCCCAGCCCAGAGGCTCCACGAACGGGGGGCCAAGACCGTGATCGTGACTCTGGGAAAACACGGAGCTGTTGTCGTGAGCGATCGCCTGGTTCAACATTTCCCAGCATTTACGGTTGACGTGGTGGATACGGTTGCTGCGGGCGATGCTTTTAACGGTGGCCTCGCTAGTGCCTTGAGCCAAAAGCTATGCCTAGAGAGGGCTGTAGTCCAGGGCATGGCCTCTGCCGCCCTCGCCGTCACCCAACCGGGAGCACAACCAGCTATACCAAACGCTCAAACTTTGGCCGCATTTCTTTCCCAAAACTATAAAAACAACCTCAGCTAACCATGTTTACATGTTTAGTATGTTCAAGGCGTTCCATAATTCCACTGATGGTATTCAGTTGTGAAATTTGTTGAACTGTTGTTGTGGCCCACGCCCAACAGCCATTTCCTGGAAATATGTAGGGACCTGCCGTAGGGTTTGCAGGCTAGAATTGTAGGATATTTTCTCTGACGATTCTCTGTGAGACCGCCCTGAACATCATCAGAAAAATCAGTCTAAACCATATTGACTAAATCACAAAACACGTACATCTATGCTTAAAGTATTTCAACCCAACCAATTCGTCACTGAAGTCAACGCTTTTGAAATCCGTGAATGGGTTCAAGAGAGTATTAACACAGGCGCTCGGCATCTTCTTATTGACTTCCAAGATGTAACGTTTATCAACAGCAGTGGACTGGGTGCCCTAGCGATCGCCCTCAAAATGGTGCGGGATGCCGGATGCCGCCTTGCCATCTGCTCCCTATCGGCGCAAGCTCGCATGACTCTAGAGATTGCGGGGATGGACAGAGCCTTTGAAATCTACAGTTGCTCCGACGACTTTGAGCGCACGGCTCTGGAGGTCCAGGCCCAAGGGGCATAGGGCTTGACGTTTCCCATCCCATGACCGCTTAATGCTGACCCAAAAAATGGGATACAAGCCCCGTCCTTTTAGGATGGCTTTACGGTACAAATACACTAGGCGCGGTAGGGCATTCCGAGACTCTAAGCGGACGTGGAGTAGAGATGAGACCTCTTTCGAGAGGCAAACTGCAATGAAGCGTCAACCCCATTCAGCGACTAGCTGAACCGCTAGCGTGGAGAGGAATCCCCGCTCCTGTAGGACGGGGAGGATGTCAATAGGGACAATGGCTTACATAATGATACGGAACGGAGGTTAGACCAGTTCGGATAACCTCCGTTTCTTTTTGTTGTCTTCTTGGTGCCAATTGACCCAGAGCAAAATCGGCAGGATTGGGGACGGTTTGCTTGCAGGACGTACTAACGACGGACTCGCCCCGTAAACCCCGACCCTTTGAATTGTTCCAGACGGAGGGGAAAGGGTTGTTCTTCGGCAACGGAGATCCGAATCTCAAACTTACTGCTTCCAGGGGGGACTTCCTCAATCCCACCTAAGCGCCCCCGATTTTCCATTAGGGAGTTGCCGTTGGCATCGTAAATCCGGCCAAAGACATCCGCATTGACAATAGACTTCCGGGTTTCATTGATCGCCGTGCCATAGATCATCACGCACTTGGCATCCCCGCCGCCCCAAGAGGTGGTTAACCCTTCATACTTGGCAATGTCGGGGCATTCCTCATACGACAAATCGGAGATCTTAAATGAAGGGAGCGCATGGGCCACAGGAGGAACGACAAGCAGAACTCCCCAGAGGCAGACAGCGAGGAGCAGAACACTGAAGGCAGTGCGGACAGATTGGAATCGGGATGACACTTGCGGCATTTTTGACTCTGATGATTGGACATGGCTGAACGGATATACGCTTTTAGCGTACATCAAATCTATGGCAATACCAGAGGCTCAGAATGCGGGGCAATGGAGGTAGAGTAGGCTCGAGCAATCGCCCAACGCCTAATCCAATGCCTAATCCAACGCCCGATTCAACGCCCGATTCAACGCCGCTGCCATCACCGCCACCGGAGCCTGAGTTTCCAGCCAGATCCCCAACGCAGCGGCTCCTTGTTGGACTAGCATATCCCGGCCATCAATGGCGATCGCCCCCCGTTTTTGGGCCTGTTGCAAAAACAACGTCGGACTCGGCGTGTAAATCAGGTCATAGGCGATACACTGCGGTGACACCTGGAACCACTGCTCATCGGTCAGGGGCGATGCATCCACAAGGGGATACATTCCCACCGGAGTCGCATTAACGATCAGAGTCGTGTCATCGGGCAAATTGGAGAGATGATCCCAACCCTGCACCGTCAAGTTGGGCTGAATCGGTGAACCTTGCCAACTGGCGCGAAACGGCTCCAGTTCATCTAGGTTTCGACTCACAACTTGGATGTGTTGACACCCTTGTTGGGCACATCCCGCCACCACCGCCCGTGCTGCGCCCCCATTCCCCAAAACTACGGTCGTTCCCTCCGTCCACCCTGAATGGGCCTTCAGCGGAGCCAAAAACCCAATGATGTCGGTGTTGGTCCCACACCATCCAGACTCCCCCCGGTAAACTGTGTTGACCGCTCCGATGGCACGGGCAGTATCTGACACTGAGGTTAGCAAGGGGATCACCGCCTGTTTGTGGGGAATGGTGACGTTGAATCCTCGCACGCCAATGGCTTCCAGTCCGGTCATCGCTTGGGGCAATCGCTCAGGTTGTACCGGAAACGGCAGGTACAGGTAGTCGAGATTGAGGTGGGCGATCGCCGCATTTTGCATCACAGGTGACAACGAATGCTCTACCGGATGACCAATAATTCCCAACAATTGTGTTGTTCCCGTGACCATCATCTCTGCCGTCATGGTTTTTACTCTTTTGCTCTAGCCTAGACCATTTGTGCCACTCTCCATCCTCCCATTAATCGCCTCCATATTGCATTGGGATCGCCCAAGAGCCAAATTGACTTCAATCCAGGTCGTCATAATGCATCCATATGGTGCATTCATAATGACTTCCATCACGAACCATCCGTAAAATCAGTTGCCCTGCCCATCACCATGTCGCATAATCTAAAAGGAATGGATTATGGGTGTCTAGGTTACTTTGACTCAGCATTAGGCGACTCCATCTCACATCCATCCCCTCAAGCGCTAGGTTAAGCGTCACTGTCCACCACATGAAGTCCACCGCATGAAAGGGAGATATCACCGCCTATGTCGATGATCGAAACCAAAACCGAACCCATGGTCATCAACATGGGGCCGCACCACCCCTCAATGCACGGGGTTTTGCGACTCATTGTGACCCTTGATGGGGAAGACGTCGTAGACTGTGAACCTGTGATCGGCTATCTTCATCGGGGTATGGAAAAAATTGCCGAAAACCGCACCAACATCATGTTTGTCCCCTACGTGAGTCGCTGGGACTACGCTGAAGGGATGTTCAACGAAGCCATTACCGTTAATGCGCCGGAGAAACTGGCTGACATTAAGGTGCCGAAGCGGGCCAGCTATATTCGAGTCTTGATGCTGGAACTGAACCGGATTGCCAACCACCTGCTCTGGTTAGGGCCATTTCTGGCGGATGTTGGTGCTCAAACCCCCTTCTTCTACATCTTCCGGGAGCGGGAGATGATCTACGACCTGTGGGAAGCGGCTACCGGATCTCGCTTGATCAACAATAACTATTTCCGTATCGGCGGCGTAGCCGCTGACCTCCCTTATGGTTGGGTGGATAAGTGCGAAGACTTTTGTGACTACTTCCTCCCCAAAGTTGATGAGTATGAGCGACTCATTACTAACAATCCCATCTTCCGTCGTCGCGTTGAGGGGATTGGCACGATTACCCGCGAAGAAGCGATCAACTGGGGGTTGTCTGGTCCCATGTTGCGGGGGTCCGGCGTCAAGTGGGATTTGCGTAAGGTCGATCACTACGAGTGCTATGACGATTTTGACTGGGAGGTGCAGTGGGAAACGGCAGGAGACTGCTTTGCCCGCTACCTGATCCGCATTCGGGAAATGCGGGAATCCGTCAAGATTCTGCGCCAAGCCCTCAAAGGTCTTCCGGGTGGTCCTTACGAGAATCTGGAAGCCAAACGGATCGAGGGTGGCCCCAAGTGCGAGTGGAATAGCTTTGACTATCAGTTCATTGGCAAAAAGATTCCGCCGACCTTTAAGATTCCTGAAGGTGAACACTATGTGCGAGTGGAAAGCGGCAAGGGTGAGCTAGGCATTTACGTTATTGGCGACAACACTGTATTCCCCTGGCGTTGGAAGATTCGGGCTGCTGATTTCAATAATCTTCAGATCTTGCCCCATCTGCTCAAAGGTGTAAAAGTTGCCGATATCATGGCAATTCTGGGCAGTATTGATGTGATCATGGGGTCAGTTGATCGGTAACAGGATGTTTACAACCGATCCGTAGCAGGATGTCCTACACTTGATTTACCACCTTGGAATATGCTCTTGGAGTTCATTATGGTGCAGTTTCATATTCAGGCTGATAGTGACATCCCTGCCTCGACTCAGTTGTTCAACCAGATCCGGTTTGCGATCGCTTCCCGCCAGTATCCCCCCGAACAGCGTTTGCCTAGCACCCGCCAGTTAGCCATGCAGACGGGGTTGCACCGCAACACTATCAGCAAAGTCTATCGTCAGCTAGAGGATTTAGGCATTGTTGTCGCGCAGGCTGGCTCTGGTATCTACGTCCGCTCCCAAGGGGATGAAGGCGGCATTCATGCCAGTTCTCCCCTATTCCGGCAGTATCCTGAAGCTCACCGCCTGATTCAAGGGAGTCTCGATGAGCTGCTCAAGCAGGGCTGTTCGCTCAATCAAGCGCGAGAATTGTTTCTGGCTGAAATTGATTGGCGGCTGCGCTGTAGCGCCCGTGTATTGGTTACGGCCCCAGAACAGGACATCGGGGCGGGAGAGTTGATGACCAAAGAATTGGAGCAAGCGCTGCAAACCCCGGTTCAGCTTGTGCCAATGGAGGAGTTGGAGCAGATTTTAGCTCAAACTCGCTCCGGCACGGTTGTCACCAGTCGCTATTTTATTGGTGAAGCGGAGAAAATTGCTGGTCCTAAGTCGGTGCGAGTCATTCCGGTGGATATTTATGACTATTCCCAAGAGATCCAAGCTATTACAAAATTGTCTCCGGGGAGTTCCATCGGCTTAGTAAGCCTCAGTTCGGGGATTTTACGAGCAGCGGAAGTAATTGTCCATAGCTTGATGGGGGATGACATCCTCGTGTTGACAGCTCAATCGAGTGATGCGTACAAGCTCAACGCTATTGTTCGGGCAGCGGCCACCATCATTTGCGATCAGGCTAGCTTTGATGTCGTGAAAACAGCGATTCAAGCGGCACGGGATGACTTAATTCGTGCCCCCCAAGTGCTGTGCTGTGAGAACTACATTGGCACTAAGTCAGTCAACTTGTTAAAGCGGGAACTGGGGTTGGAATAATCGACGATGGATGCCCCAAGACGGATTACAATGGTTGAGGCCCAGTGGACATATTCCAATTGGGCATAAGTTTTTGTGGACGATTTTATGGCTGACGCATACACTGTAAAGATTAAGTATCAAGACACCGAGCATACCATTACTGTTCCAGCGGACCGTAAGATCCTTGAGGTGGCCTTAGAGCAGGGAATCGAGCTGCCCTATTCCTGTAATGCTGGGGTGTGTACGACTTGTGCGGCCTTGGTGGTAAAAGGCTCCATTGACCAAAGTGACGCAGCGGGAATTGGGCCATCGGTTCAGAAAGAAGGGTATGCTTTGTTGTGCAGTGCCTATGCTACGTCTGATTTGGTGCTGGAAGCGGACAAAGAAGAAGACGTGTACCAGATGCAATTTGGGAAATAGGGGTACCAGGGAGCAAGGGGCCGGATGAGGGTGAACGGGGGAGGCTAAGATGGTAGCACCAACTGTCGGTGAGTCCCAAGGAAAGGGTACCGTAGGACTTGAGTTTATCACCCTCACTATTCCTCAGCCTGACTCGGCTGATCTCCTCTCTGGGGCTATTACCCAATCATTACAAGCATTTGGTGTGCCCTTGCGTTGGGCAATTACGGCGGTTGATACGAAGAACCGATCCCTTTCTGTTGAAGCGGTGGTCGTGAGATCCATACCGCAGAATCAATGACCTATCGAGGCAAGTGAAGTTTTAAGTTATGCAGAATCAGTGGGCGATCGCGTCCCTAGTGTTTCTAGGGCATGGACGGAGTTGGGTGGCTCAACCCCTAGAGTCAGTGATAAAGGCGATATTCGGTTGGCAAGGTCAGAGGCGATCGCTCCTTCTACGAGTTGCCATATGCTCCTTATGCTGTGCCGTTGCCCTCTCTCTTTTTCCCCATGCAGCAGCGGCTAGCGTGAGCGATGACCGCTACGATGGCAGTATCTTTCCGCTATACGCAGGCAACGGATCCATCGTGCCACCACGAGTTAGCCTCAAGCAATCTTTGTCCCGGAGCGATCGCCCCACAGTGCTGGGGTTTTACCTCGACGATAGTAAAGATTGCAAACAATACGCTGCTGTCTGGTCCGCTGTGGATGCTTACTATGGCCGAGCCGTCGATATTATTCTCCTGAGCGTTGATTCGTTCCTGCCACAACCAGAGTATGCGGTCACGGAACCAGGGAGCTACTACAGCGGCATTGTGCCCCAAACCGTTATTTTTAGTCAGGCAGGCGACCCTGTATTAAGCGTGACCGGGGACACTCCTTTTGAAATTTTGGATGACACCATTCGCAGCCTTTTCGATTTGGCTCCCCGATCTGAAACCGTTAAGCTACGACGACGGTCAGTCAATGAGCAAAATTTGGAACTGGTCCCAGAACCATAATTCTTTTGGTAGATCGAGCAAAGATTTCGAGAATGCACTAGACTAAAACAACGTAGGTGTTGCTTTAGTAATGAATCGCGAGGTGAGTTATGTCTGAAAGTAAAGTCATGGCCTTGACCAGTGAAAATGTAGAAACTGTTCTGGATATGCTACGCCCCTATCTGATGGCGGATGGAGGTAATGTTGAGTTGGTAGAGCTAGATGGTCCTGTTGTGCGTCTCCGCCTCCAAGGGGCATGTGGTAGCTGTCCGAGTTCCGCGATGACCTTGAAGATGGGAATTGAGCGTAAGTTGAGAGAGTCTATCCCTGAAATCACTGAAGTGGTGCAAGCCCAGTAGGTAGGGACTTGGCATATTTATTGCTGTGGGGACGTGAAGTTCTTCCACAGTTGTCTCTGGCTCCACTTAAGATGGGGCCACTTTTTGTTCAGTTGGTCTCAGCAAAGGGATCTGCTCTTAACAACCCCCCTCCAAAAACTTCGTTTCGACATTGCTCAATCGTCTATGGGGCAATTGTCTATGGGGCAATTGTCTATGGGGCAATCGTCTGTAGTGTATTGCGGAACCCTAATCTGAAGGAAGATCTTTAAAATCTGGCTCACCCCAACATGTCACCCCATAAGAGACCTGATTGTATCAAATCTCCACATCAGGTTATAAATTGTTTAAATACTTAGGCGTTCCTACTGATACTTGTCTTGACTCAAGTGGGTTACGTAAGACTAAATCCTTATTTTCGCCGTCCACAGAACTCTTGCTAGAGGTAATAATTAATACATAGGAGTAAGGTTGGAGTCATAACTACCTCCTCTAACCCTAGACCTAACACATATCCATGTCAGCACTCATTTGCTCAGGCGATATGTGGGCTTGACTCTAGACATCTCAAGGCTTGCGTCTACCACGATTGAAATGTCGGAGAAAGCCGTACTCTCCTTGTATTTGTTTGTCAATGGCTAGGGAATCGATCATGCACAGGACTCAGAAACCATCGGGTTCGCCCAAATCTCATACTCCGTGTTCAACGCTTGCAACGCTGGCCCGTAAAGCCATCCTTGATGAGCAAACTGTTTGTCTTGTCTATCCCAATGGAGATGTTGTGATTGCAGATGTAATGACAACGGCCTCCACGATATAAATCTGTTGTTTAGTGTGGATTGGAGATGGGTTTTTGGACAGGCGATCGCTCTCCGCAGGGCGATCGCTCTTGTTATGGGCGAGTCTAGGCTGAATTTAGTCCAGGTTGGGGCCGATAAACGAGTCGGTGCGATCGGGCAAGAATAAGTCGGGATCGGTCTCCGAGGATGAAAATGACGAATGGTCCCGCTGATGGGGTAAGTAGGTCATGGTACTGCTGGCTAGAGGCAGGGTTAGCGCTTGGGAAGCTGATTCAATCGCTTGGAAGACGGGTTGGGCTGCTTCTGAGTCTAGCGCGATAAATGACCCAATTGCTCCATCGTAGTAGGCCGGAAGAAAGCCAACTTGCAGGGCGCGATCGCTCACCTCTAGTTTCAGCAGCGCCGTGGTCGGCAACGTTGCGGCTGGCTCCCTTGCCGGATGGGTCGCCGGATGAGTGGACATGGGTGAAATGGGACCGAGAGAATAGGCGATCGCCCGTCCCTGATACACTTCGCCGCCCTGCATCACGGAGGGATGATGCCCCACCACCACATCGGCCCCGTGATCAATGGCCAAGTGAGCCAATTCCACTTGTTTATCGGTGGGGGTGGGAGACAAATGGCCGTGCCAATGGTAAGTGACAATCACCCAGTCCACCTGTTCCCGAACTGTTTCCATATCTTCAATTAACGACCCCAAGGCTAAGGGATTGGTGCCTGCTCTGGTCTCGCTGGCAGCATACAAGTGGGTATCGGCATAGGCAAAGACGGCGATGCGATGACCTTTAATATCAAAGATTTGGGGTTGGCGGGCACGGGTTTTATCCGCTCCGATGCCGATGTGGGGCATTGAGATCGACTCTAATCCCGCGAGGGTGTTGGTGAGGGCTGTGCCTCCGGCGGTCGCGACATTGTTGCTGGCAAGACTGACCAAATCGATGTCCCCTTGTTGTAATAATGCCGGTGAGACGAGAGCGCGATCGCCAGCATCCTGGGGGGGGCTGTTGAGGAGGGCGATCGCCATATCCGTGGAATGGTAGAGAGGCGGGGGGGAAGATTGGCTAAAAGGCCACTGCCATTTTGGACGAGTGGGTGGCTCTGGTGGGGGCAACGGCACAACGATATTATTGCTAAACGTTAACGTTACGGTATTTGCAGTCGGGGTAGCGGGGGCGATCGCCACCACTTCCATCTCGCCAACCGCCGTTTGCACGGTGCTTCCCCGGTCAGGTTGCGAGGGCAGTACGGCACCACCAGGATTTGTCGAGTCAGCATAGGCTGGGTCAGCATTGTTCGGATCAGCATTGTTCGGGTCAGTCGCTTCGACTGGTAATGGCTCCCGATCCGCTGATTCAGAGAGATTAGAGGGCGGGATCGATGGGGTAATGCCGGAAGTTTCTGGGTTGGAAGCTTGAGGCTGGTCTGAGAATGAGTCTTCGTTGGGTGTGATCGCTCCCCTATCCGTCTCATGATTCGAGGGGCGAGATTGGAGGGCAACGTATTGGTGAACAGCCTCAAATCCTGCGCCCATTGCAAAGACCGCGATCGCTACACCACCCACCACCCAGTAGTTAGGCTGAGCCACATATCGCATCATCTGAGTGTGCCCTTGTTCTATGGTGGCCAACCAACCAGGTTGGCGGGAGGCGGTTGGTTTTGTTGGAAGCTGTTGGGGTGGGCTGGACTGGATGGCAGAGGACGGTTGGGTTAGTGGAGCCGTATTGGTTGCCTCTGTCACATCCTCAGGGGTGGAGTCTGGTTGAACCCTGGGCTCAGCCGGGGACCAGGCTACAGGCAGCATGGCCAACTCCGTCCATTGGAGCGAATCAGTGGGACTGGGGGGAGACGACGGGGTTGGGGAGGAAGGAGGAAGAGGGAGTCGGGAGGAAGGCCTCGTTTGATTTGAGGATCCGGGACTGTCGGCCTGGATTGGGGGCACAGGTGGGGCTTGTGAGGCTGATTGAGAGGGGGACTGAGTGGGTTGCAACTTGGCTTGGGAGGACCGGGCCTTAGGCGGTTGTAGGGAGAGCGATCGCACTTTTTGATACTGGGTTCGCACACTCTCCCAAACGTGTGGCCAATGCTGTTGCCAAGCTTGACGAATTTGAACCCTACCGATGAGAGTTTGACCCTGCTGTCCTGCTGCTTGAATGGCCGTGTGGATCTGCTTCCGCCATCCTGGTTGTTGAGAAGTCTGGGTCGGTTGTTGGGACGCAGGCAACCGGACCAATTGATGCCACAAGATCAGATTGGTGGCGGCAACCTGGGTTGTGATGTTGGCCCCAGTAATAATGTCCGACTGTAGCGAACAGAGTTGATGAGCGATCAATCGAACCAGGGGTTCCTTTTTGGGCGGGCGTTTTACTGTCAGCGTAATTTGCAAACGGCCTGGGCCAGCTTCCCCCACCCATGCCTCAATGTCATGAGTCTGGAGTTTGTGGTTCAGGAGTGTGGCGATCGCCCGAAATTCTCCCCTTTGAGCCGCTTGACGTAGGACAACCTGATCAGCCGCAGACATGGCTGAAGTCGCCAAGGACATGTCCTGCGCGGATGCCGAAGCTGGGTCTTGACCAGGATGAGGTTCTGACCAAGAGGATAACCGTGGATCGGTTGAACGGGAAGGGGGAGCCGGCGAACGAGAATTAGGCGGCTCTGGAGGTTGGAACTGCGCTTGCATAGTCATAGGAGAGGAACGGGCAGGGATTGGATGGGCAGGGGGCGATGGGCAGAAGTCCAAGGATTAGGGCGGTTTCCGAGAAAAACTATCCCGATGTAGGGTGCTGTTAGCGCCAGCGTAACGCACCGCAGGTTTCGTAATTCTTTCAAGAAGTAGCCTAGGAGTCCAATAGCTGGGGACTAAATGAACGTGGGCTTGCGTCTAGAATAGAACGGATATTTAGTTTACTCAAGAGCCTTAGTGCATAGTGGTGGATGGGGCCACTCTAAGGACTTGAACGTATTTTAGCCTCCGGAACGATCGTTCATTGTGGTCTGGATGGTCAATTTGCGTTAGAGTCAGGGCTGAATGCCGTAGTTGTCATTGGGCCAGGGGTCCAGAATCTCGCTAAGGCATGTTGTTGAGCGTCCTGAGTGTACTGGTGTTATGAGTCGTGAGTCTGCTCCATCTTCTTCCTCGTCTGCGGCTGACGGGTCTGCTACCCCTCAGAGACAGGCAGATCCTCACATCGCTCAACAGGGCAACGAGTTTCCTGCCCATGGGCGATCGCATTCCTCACCGTCACCCTCCAGCCCTCCTAATCCAGCAATGACCTCCACCCCGATCTCAACCCCTCCAGATCGTCCTCCCAATGCAGTGAATGTCTCCCCTCCACCCCAGATGGCCCAATTGGCCCCATCTAGCCGCCCATCTGGGGTCATTCTCTTAGGAGTGGCCCTCGGTCTCATGGGCTTGGGGTTACTCGCCAATCTCTATTGGCTAGGACTAATCAGTAGTATGGTGGCCCTGTTGCTGGCTGCTCGGGTTTTTTGGGCTTCTATTGCGCCTCTCGTCGCTGAATTGATTACCCCGGCCCAAGTTCGGCTGACCGTTTCCGTGGTGGGCGGATTAACCGCCCTAGTGGGATTCTTTCAACTAACCGGGTTGAACCGTCGCATTGGGCAGTGGTTAACGGTGGAGTCCTGGGACGGGGTTGGGGCCATTGGTGATTTGGTGGGAGCGGTGGGCCAAATTCTGATTGCTATTTTGGCGGTGTATATTGCTTGGCGACAGTACGTGATTTCCAAGGATTTGACCATCCAGCAAAATTTGATTACCCAACAGCAAACTATCGACTCCTATTTCCAAGGGATTTCCGACTTGGTGTTGGATGCCGAGGGGTTATTAGAAGATTGGCCCCAGGAGAGGGCGATCGCCGAAGGCCGTACCTCTGCTATCTTGGGCAGCGTAGATTCTCCTGGCAAAGCCAAAATTGTTCGCTTTCTCTCTCGCTCCCGGCTACTCACCCCCTTGAAACGCGATCGCCATCTGGGTCGGGCCATGTTGGACGGCATGGGAGGCTATCAAGAAGATCGGGACTTTGGCATTCGGGTGATTGATTTAGGCGTGATGCTGGCGGCAACCCATCTGGCCCACACTGATTTACGCTGGACCGACCTCAGTGATACGAATTTAGTCCGCTCCAATTTGGAAGGCTGCGACTTAGTAAAAGCGAACTTGGCCCGTGCCATTTTGTACGAAGCCAACTTACGCAACACTGATTTAATGGGCACCCGCCTATTCTATGGTGGGGTCGAGACGGCAACGCCCCGCACCCGCACTGAAGTGCCTGACTACCAAACAGGAGCCTGTACCGGGGCGGTTGTTGAAAATGCCGACTTTTCTGGAGTCCAGCGCCTTTCGGAACAACAACGGTGCTATCTCTGTCGCTGGGGCGGGGAAAAGACGCGATCGACCATTCCGGGGGGATGTGATGGAATTCCCAACGACTTGGGTCGATGATCCTTGTGTAGATCAGGAGATACCGTCTAGCGCTAACAGAATCAACCGGAATGGGATTTAGCTGGGGGATTGGCGATCGCTTTCAGTTTTTGAGGAACCGGGACCGCTGCGTTGGTCGGCTGAAATTGATGGATGGGCTCCGTCCCATTAGGACGGGCTGGGGCCGTTCCGTCGTTCTCCAAATGTTCGTCTCGCCCCAAGGACTTGTTGTTTCCCGCCAGGTCTTCATCCTCTGCCAGATCTTTGTCCCCCGACCGATTTTCATCTCCTGACCGATTTTTATCCCCTGCTAGATCTTTGTCCCCCGACCGATTTTCATCTCCTGGCTGATCTTCATTCCCTGATTGATCTTCATCTCCCGACCGATTCTCATTCTCCAACGGCCCATTTGGATTTAGGAAGGCTAGGAGCTTTTCATTCCGGCTAGATCTCGGAGGGTCTTGATCGTTCGGTTCCCGTTCGGGCGAGGAGAAAGTGGGAGCCGGATCAGAGGATGATATCGCGGTGACAGAAAGCGGTTGGATGGAGGGAGACAACAAATGATGAGCATCGAGTGCGTGACTGTTCGCTGAACCGTTGCACTCAACCGGGTGATGAGTCTCAGATTCCTGACGCTCCGGATGCGGGTCATCAGCATGGGGGTTGTTGGGATTGGCCTGATCCATATGGGAATCAGCGGGAGGTGCTTCTGGGGCGATTTCGGTAGCGATCGCCACCATTGCTCCAGCAGTGACATCATCGGCATTCTTGGCCATGGAAGGCGAGAGCAAGGCGAGGGATTCTGCTAATGTCGCAGGGTCGAGGACGCGATCGCACACAATTCGCTCGAACTCGTAGCTAAAGTGGGGAATTGGCTGGCCCCGTCGTTGCCAAAATTGCAGAATTTGTTCTACCGACACTACCTTGTAGCGCCCTTGATACAGAGCCTCAATGATCGCCTTGACGATCCATTGAGGTGGATAAATCCCCAACCATGTTGTCACCAATAGTCTCAACGATCGGTCGGCCTCAAAGCTGTAATGACGCAGCAGACCGATGACCATGTGCTGTAGTTGGGCTTCTGGTGTTGCGTCCGTCATAGGTTGGGGCATTGTCTCGACCCAACGGCCACGATGTCCCCCATGCTGCTCCTGCTGTCCTACCCCTCTATCTTGACATCAGTTAGGCTGGGTCGCGTCCGTATGGGCTGGATTGTTACGATACACAACTGGAATGTGGTTGCATTCGTGAGACCTTCCTTTTGACTGCTCCCCGCTCTAAAGAGGCGGGGATTCGTTAAGAATCCGTATCTGAACTCTTACAGGCAAAGTCAAAATTGCCCCTACTGAGTTCCATCAAATCAATGTTGATGGTTCCCGCTACTTTACGTTGCTTTCTCAGGTACGACCACTG
>JBFRWC010000145.1:0-4087 GCA_051439365.1 Leptolyngbyaceae cyanobacterium | reverse complement strand
ATCGTCTCCCTAGCGCTTACTGCAATCGTTATCTTCGTCAATGAGTGCCGTCAGGTTGGTAATCCCCTATTCCTGCATGGTAACTTACCGCAGAGCTGATCCATATTAAGCGTTTATTCAGCTTGTGCCATTGGTCTGTCAACTCCCAGAAATGGCAGGGAACTTAAGAATGCGTTGTAACCCAAAACCCCCACTGCTTGAAGAATCCAGGGGTCTAAAGTCAGCTTAGTTTTAGTAACTGGCAGGCTGTAGCCTATAGGTATGATTATGAATCACCTATCATACCAAGTTCAATTCAGCAACTTCTCAGAAAGATGTGTTATATTTCTTCATAAGACATAATAAAAGTATTGGGAAGGATCAATGAATACTCGCCAAGACCTGCCGTTAGAGCAACAGTTTGAGCTTCGCGTATTTGAGAATCAGGTCCGACAACTTTCCATTGAAGAGGCCCACGATTTGCTCATTCAGTTGCGGGAGACGATGCTATGTCAGACCGTCGCCTACCGTGAGATTTTGAAAGATGCATGGGGAATTGGGCAGGGTGTTGACCTATCTCTCGGCCTCCTCAGCGAAGATTAGGATTGGGTAGCGAAGATTAGGATTTGGGTGGTGTATTCCCTTCAACGAAGGGGAACTCGCGCTATTTGGGTGGCGATCGCCCTGCATAATTTCACGGATGCTTGGATGATGATGCCATAAACAGGGAGGGCAGCTAGCGAAAAACCCGGTAGTTTTGCCTCAGTCGTCTCTGTTATAACCTCAGTGAAGTTAGGTCAGCTTCCCAACCATCCAAATACGCAAACACCGAAACCGTCATGCGAATTCTCATGCTCTCCTCCACCTTTCCCTACCCGCCCACCCGTGGTGGCACTGAGGTGCGGACCTTCAACCTGTTGCGCTATCTGCAAGCGAACCATGATGTGACCCTGGCTACCCAGCGATCGCCTGACATCAGTGAGGAGGATGTGGCGGCGTTGCGGGAATGGGTGACGGAGTTGGTCCTGCTTCCGGCTCCAGCTCAACCCCAACATCCTAAGCTGACTCGTCCACTGTATCAGACCGGGCGGTTGTTGCGATCGCTGGCGATGGGGATTCCTCCCAATGTTTTGCATCGCTATTCCCAACCGCTGCAAGACTGGATTGATCAACAGGTGCAGGCGGGAGCCTTCGATGTGATTACTTGTGAGCATGGAGTGAATGCGGTCTACATTCGGCCTGAATTTCGGCAGTCGGTCAAAACCGTGCTAAATGCCCACAGTATGGGGTATCGCTGGACCCTGAACCATTTGCAAATGCACGCATCCACGAATGAATGGCGCGATCGCTTTTATCTTCCTGTGATCCAACGTTACGAAAAACGCCATGCCCAGCAGTTTTCCACTATCGTGATCACCACCCCAGAGGATCAAGAGGAACTCAAAACCCTCTGTCCCCACACTCCCTCCGAAGTGATCTCCAATGGGGTGGATTTGGACCTATTTCCCTACCGCGATGCTGATCCAGGAGGCTACAAACTGGTCTTTGTCGGCGCGATGGATAGTGACCACAACATTGAAGCGGTACGATTTTTTGTCACTGAGGTCATGCCCCATCTGCAAAAACGTTACCCGGATCTGACGCTGGACATTGTGGGCACCCGACCCAATGCCACCGTCCAAGCCTTGGTGAACCATCCCGGTGTCACGGTGACGGGTAAGGTACCGTCCGTGGCCGAATATTTGCATCAATCCGTGGTGTGTGTAGTACCGCTGCGGACGGGCTTTGGGATCAAAAACAAAACTCTGGAAGCAATGGCCGCAGGAGTCCCGGTGGTGGGTAGTGATAGCGGTCTAGAAGGATTGAGTGTAGACAATGGCAGTGGCTCACTCTACGCACTCCGGGCCAACCGCCCCGAAGACTATGTCACTGCTGTCAGCCAGTTAATCGATAACCCAGAACTCCGCCAACAAATTTCTAAAGGGGGGCGATCGCTCGTCGAGTCCACCTTTACTTGGGAACAGGCTGGGAAACGCTACGAGCAAGTGTTAACCCAGGATCAGGGTTGAAGACGCGATCGCGAAGCTGGGCCACTGATACGTCGGCGGTGTTGGGCTATTCTCCAGCCACAATGGGCTGCCTGATCCCACCGACTATGGTGGCTTTCCAGCCGATCAGTGCTCCTTACGCAAAAGTGCCTGAACTAAAATCCGAAGTAGTGGTTCAACGTCTTCAGGCACACGATAATTTTCGAGTCCCTGGCAGATATGTCGGGTTTCTCGATTGAGTTGGCTAAACTGCCAGAGGGTACCCGTTGTGACAGCGCCAATCACTATGGTTTGGGAAGACTCCATCCACTGGTCCAGAGTAATCATTCCAACCGCAAGTTGCTTCATTCCATTCGTTAAATCTTCTTTTTTGGCTTCAATCACAATCATCTGTGTTTCAGTTCTGAGTAAATAGTCGAGAGAGCCTTGAAGCTGATCTGAAACTTTAAGGGGATATTCAATCCTGAGTTGAGCTTGGGTGTAGTGAACCACTTCAGTGACAACACGAGAAATCAAGATCTCTCTGCGAGCCATCTCAGTGCTGAGGCTGACAAAAGGGAGAATTTCTTCAATGCGATCGCGTAATTCTGGTAGTCGCTCTAATTCTCCATCATAGCCAGGGAGCTGAAGCCGCTGGCGTGATAAGGAGTAATCAAAGTCAGTCACAATATCCTCGGCTTCAGCATTGAGATCGAATATTTTACTAAAGGTATAAGACTCATGAGGATTGAGAATTTTCATTTTTCTATTCCTAAGAGCGCACTTTAAAGTCTAGTGGTGGCAGCTTCAATCAGTTGGGTAATGGTTTGCTCTAACAGTGGGCGACCCCCAAAACGAATTCCCAAGTCGGTGATGCGATCGCACACCAACGGATTAGGGGGTAAAGCGGGAGGTTCAGCAGGCAATGGCCCCGGCAATTTGGCAATCTGGCGAGTGAGAGCCACAATATCTCTCGTGCTCACCACTAAATCGCTTAAATGAATCACATTCATATTGGGGACAGGCTGGTGGATCAACGTTGACACCACATTGGCCACATCCATCCCATGAATCTCAGTCCCACTACGAACGATCATCGGCGCGTCTCCTGCTAGCACAGCGGTGATTAAGTCCCACCATTTCGATCGTTCCGGTGGCCAAGTCAACCCATACACACCTGTCGCCCGCAGGGAGTGCGTGACCATGCCGTGGACATGGGTAAAGCTGTGCAAAAATGCCTCAATAGCGACTTTGTAGGCTCCATAGTGGGTGTCTGGAGACACAGGATGACGTTCATCTAGCCCTCGACCTGCCTCCGTTCGAGAAAAGACAGCCCGACTCGACAGGAAAATAAACTGGGGGACACGGGCATCCTTTGCCGCTGTCAGCAATTGAAGGGTGCCACCAACATTCGCATCGAGCCAAGTCTCCAGATTGGCCCCTTCTCCACCTCGATAGCGATTGGGAAGGTGATCATAGGCCAAGTGGACGACGGCATCCGCATGGTTAACCAGGGTAGTTAGACAGGATCTTGACTGTAGGGTTCCCTCAATCCACTCAATGGGTTGGCTAAATCCTGTTCGATCCGATGTAGGGCGAGTCAATGCCCGAATAGAGCAACCCTGCTGCTGTAACGTTTCGACCACAAACCGTCCCACGTATCCGGTTGCTCCAGTTACCGCAATTACCTTTGGTATTCCCACGCCCACAGTGTTTTTCCCTTGTACAATTGCGCTCTTACAGTTCTAAGACAACCTGATCCAGGGAGTCAACGACATAATGTGCCCCGGCTTCAAGCAAAGCACCACGGTCAAAAGAGGTGGTGAGTCCAATCACCTTGCCAATGCTAGATGCAAGGGCATCGGCCACCCCCGACGGACTATCCTCAATGACAATACAGTTGTTGGCCTCAATGCTAAAAATTTGGGCCGCACGATGATGCTCTTTGCGATCGCTAACGGAGTTCACCACATCCTCAGTCCCCATGATCACATCAAAAGGAATTGCTATCCCCACGAGTTCCAACGTTTTCAGCAACCGGAGTCGTCGGGAGCGAGAGGCGATCGCTACATACCATCCCC
>JBFRWC010000144.1:0-5265 GCA_051439365.1 Leptolyngbyaceae cyanobacterium | reverse complement strand
CAAGCTGCTGGCCATCCTGACGAAACGCCACCGTGCGAACCGCTGCGTCACTGCTGGTGAGGGTCGCTAATAACTCGCCGTTCAGGGTCCAGAGCCGCACGGTTTTATCCACCCCAGAAGTAGCGATCAGAGACTGATCAGGGCTAAATGCAATACCAAAAACTCCCGCCTGATGGTCCGACAGTGTGGCGACCAATGTACCGTCTTGGGTGCGCCAGATTTTGGCTGTGCCATCCCCACTGCTAGAAGCTACCAAAGTACCATCAGGGCTGTAGGTCACCTGCCATACCACTGAATCATGCTTCAGCGTGTGCAATAGCTGCCCTTCAGGACTCCACAGCCGCACGATACCGCTATTGGCAGCAGTGGCAAACTGCTCGCCGGTGGGACTGTAGGCCACATCCCAAATCGAGACCGACTCCCCCATCCACTGCTGAAGCAATTGTCCCGCTGCATTCCACCGAAAAAGCTGACCATCGGCCGCCGCCGCCACAATTTCTTGGCCATTGGGATGCCAATCCACCCCCTGTAGCGATTGATTATAGAATCCCACGGTTTGTAGTAAGTTACCGGCCAAATCCCAGTGCTTCAGGGTACCGTCCTCCCCCACCGACAAAAACTCATCCCGCGTCGGATGGTAGGCCAGGTTCATAGTGTTGGCCTGTTCCGCATCAAACCGTTGCTGGGTAAAATCCTCTAGCGACAAAAATAGAAGGTCGTTGTCGTAACCAGCGATCGCCAGGTTCTTGCCATTCTTGGCATAGGCCATCTTAAGATAGTAGGCAGTCGGCAACCCCTGTAACCGTCGCTGGAAACCATTATGCGGTTGCCAGAGCCGCAGGGTCTTATCTCCCCCTGCCGAAGCCAGGGTAGAGCCATCGGGACTGAAAGCTACGCTCCAAACCAGGGCATCATGCCCGACAAAGGTTTCCAGGAGCTTCCCCTCAAGGCTCCAGCGAGCTAGGGTGTTATCATGGCTAGCCGAGACAAATTCATGGCCATCGGGATGAAAGGCAATGTTCACCACTGCCGCAGCATGGTGGTTCAAGGTAGCGACTAATTGGCCGTTCACGTTCCACTGCTTAATCGTTTTGTCAAAGCTGCCGCTAATCAGATCGTTGCCATCTGGACTAAAGACCAATGCATGGACGGGGCCTTGATGCCCCCACAGGGTTTTCAGATATTGTCCAGTGGTTGTCCACAGGGTAATGGTGCCGTCATTGCCGCCAAAGGCAAGGCGATCGCCTTGAGGGTGGTAGGCGATCGCATGGATCGCTGATGGGGCCTCCCTCGATACAATTTGATTCACCCGTTGTCCAGCCAATGTCCAAATCTCTGCTAGGCCATTGCCCCCAACAATCAGACTCTGACCGTCAGGACAAAAATCCACATCCCAAACCCCTTTCATGGAAGTTTCTAATGTGTGTCGAAGTTCGCCCGTGGCTGTCCAGAGTTTGATGGTCCCATCATCTCCCGTCGAAGCTAGCCACTGCCCATCTGGGCTAAATTCCACATCATAAACTGCTGCTTGATGGCCCTCCAGAGTCCTCAGTAGCTCTCCGTTTCGGTTCCAAATCTTAACGGTAGTGTCTAGCCCACCCGATACCATGTGTTGCCCATCAGGACTGAAGGTAACAGAGTTGACAGCGGCGGGGTGTCCATCGAATTGATTACGCTGCTGCATCCTTAAAACGATATGTTCCAGAATGGCATCTGCCTGGGGCTGGAGACTCGGATCGACTTGCCACTGTTGTTGTAACTGTTGCTGCACTCGAATAGATTCTAGCAGTGCCTCAAAGGGCTGCTCTGAAGCAAATAGAGCCTCAGCTGTGCGGATACTTGATTGAATGGCACTCATGGATGCCTGACGCGATCGCATCTGAGCCAAAAATCCCAATCCCATAGCGATCAGTGCCAACAGGCTAACGGTCACTAACAGTAACCGTTGCTGCTTCAGCAGTAACCGTTGCTGCTTCAGGCTCTGCTCTTGTTCCTCACTCCGTTGTCGTTCAAGCGCTAAGCGAACGTCTACCTCTTGCAATCGGGCCGTTTCTAGTTTGGCGATCGCCTCCTCGTGTTCTAGTTTTTGACTGGCCGCTAGGAAACGATAGTCCTGCTCACTCAAGCTTTTATGTTTAGCCCAGTGTAAAGCCTCTTGGAGTGCTTCCCCCCGCAACAACCAGGATGATTCCTTTTTTCCAGACGCTAACCAGCCCTGAACCATTGCGCTGTGGGGCCGCAATTGGGCGAACTGAGTTTGAATCCACTCTTGATTAAAAATGCCTTGATAGATGCGATTTTTCACCTGGAGTTGTCCCTGCCGCTGGCAAACTAAACCCGACAGTAAAAGTTCTGTTTGTTCTGGATTAATGTCAACGGCAATGCTATCCCCCACCAAAATTTGCTGATACAGCCCCAGTAATCGCGGTGTCCGCCGCTCATCCATCAGCAAGCGATTGCGAATGGTACGCAGGTGTTCGGGATTATCTTGGGCTTCCCAATGATCGATGATATGGGTTTGCACCAATTCATCGACCCAAGCCGCTTCTGCACCCGGCGGCAAGCGGAGAGAATCGGCTTCGGCCTCCTGACTCTTTTGGGCAACGAGTTGGCAAAGCTTTTGGGTTAATAGCGGTTGGCCACCCGTCCACGTCAGAATAGCTTTGAGGATGGCATCAGAGTTAGGGATTTGGTCTTTGAAACCCACCATTAGGGGACGGGTTTCTTCTAAACGAAAGTCTTGCAGGTCAATGGCATAGCCAATGTTGAAGGGGGTGCGTTTGCGATCGCGAATCAAATCCGATGGCGTGGCTACCCCAAACAATGTCCAGGTCAAGCGTTGATATTCTGATCGGCTTTGGCGTGCTTCATGACAGGCGCGAATAAAGGCAAAAAAGTCGTTAACCGAGAAATCCAGGCTCAGCACACTATCAATCTCATCCACCAGAATGAAGAGGCGGGTATCAGGTAGATGGGTGAAAATCTCATCAATCAGCAATTGTAGTTGCTGGACGGGGGGCAGTGTTTCCCAACTGTGCCAGTGGGCTTTAAGATTGATTTTGCTTAACAGGCTCAGATCCCGTAGTAGCTCTATCATGACGCCGCGATACCACTGCTGGTGGGTGATTTCTTCGCTGCCCAATTGAGACATATCTAGGTAAGCACAACGATGTCCCAGATGTTCAATCTGCTGTTGCACTCGGGTACGGAGGCTAGATTTGCCCATTTGACGGGCGTTGAAAATGTAACAGAACTCCCCGGCTAGAACTGCTTCATAGAGAGCTTGATCCGCCGCTCGAACCACATAAGTTACTGCATCACTGGCTAAACTTCCCCCCACTTGGTAGATAGGCTGGGTCATACTGCCTGCTCCGGTCTAAAAGTGATTAATCGTAGAGCTTTGCCCACACTCCAACTCCAGCAGTGGAGAGAAATAATCTCGATATAGCTCACACCGTAGTTTAACCTGATGTCCTATCAGTTCTACTAGTCCCAACGCAGTCAGGGCATAGGCTTGCTTGGGATTTAGCTGAATTGGGCCAGAGCTGACCAGCACCTGGTGAAATGCGGATGGCAATGCCTCTTCCTGATGGATGGCTGACCAGAGACGGCGCAAATGCTCGTGATAGATACCCTGGTTGGTTGCCGCTGTGCGCAGAATTTGAGCCACTGAAAGCTGCCCCGATTGTAGCCAATAGAACGCCAACTGCATTAAATAGGGATGCCCCCCCACGAAATCGGCCAGGGATCGGAGCGTAACGGTCTCTCCTGTGGTTATTGCCCCGATCTTATGGCGCTTTTCTAACTGCTGGATTTGTGACCAATTGAAGTACGGCAGTTCAACCAGCAGGCCGATATTAAAAGGCGATTGGTGAGCCTGCAAGGGTATATCTAAGTCGGCAACATAGGCCAATATCAATCGCAGTTTCTGCCATTGAGACCGCACCCTAGCCTGTTCATACCAGGAACGCAGCATGGAGAAGAAATTTTTGGCAATCAGAGGATGCTCTACTAGGTAATGTCCAGTATCGATTGCAATCACAATCGGAGCTTTAACCTGTGCCAAGATGTTTTCCTGTATATAGGTTGTGCAGTTCAGTTTGCTGCCAGCGTCCTCAAACCAGTAGTTATCGAGCTCACAGGGTAAGTTGAGTTGTTGACTAACTGACCAGCAAAACCAGCGAAAAAAGGCATCCAAATTGGCCAGAGCCGTAGAGTCCGCCTGCCGCAGATCCACCATCACCGTGTGCTGTCCTAGTTGCTGACATTGACCCAGCAGATGATTCATCAGGGAGGTTTTGCCCATCCGCCACGGAGCCTTAATGCGCAGCAATCCCCCTGGATGCTGCATAGCTGAAATGGCTAACTCTTCGGCTGGTGGGCGTTGGATGTACAGAGGTGATCCAAAAGCTAATGGTGATCCAGGATACTCCAACGCTTGCCCCAATTCGGTTGATGTGGGTATTTCTGGATCAACGTTGGCGCTAGCAGGTACCTTAAGGGGAACCGGGGTTACAACTTTTGGTGATTGGGGCTGAACCGCCTCCATGATTAAGTAGCGTAGTTTTTTCTTCGTAACCCGGCACCCTAAAGAGTCAGACAACGCCTGCCAGAGACGATATCCAACATCTTTGAGATATCCTTCTTCATAGCCCGCTGCCAGCGCTATTTCCCGGTAGCCCTTGCCCTCCCAACTCTGAGTAATGACTAACTGTTCAACATCGCTGAGCACGCGGGGCGCAAGGATGTCTTGAACTAGCGCCAAGGCCTCCTGCTTTTCCATTACCTAAACCTGTAGCACACAACGCAACTAGAACCCTCTACGTTGAGTGGTGATTGGTGGAAATAATTTTCCAACTGAATTAGCTCCAAATCATAGTGCACTTACCTCGCTGAGGCGTCTAGTGTGACTGACTTATCTTACCTGTGATTCATCCTGGAATAAATACCAACTTAAAATTAGAGAATTGCCTGAAAGCCTTATTCCGAAAGAATCTTTGCCTTCTTTCTATTTTTACAGAAAATGACTAAACAGACTTTATCAATGACAAAAATGACCTTTATGGAGATGACAAAACTAACTTTTTTAAACAAGTTCTACAGGCTCAAGCAACGTTAGGGTGTGTTTTCTCATATCTTCAATGGGCGAGCACAAAACTGATGAAGCATAGAATTTAGCCATCGATACACCCTTTTGAGGGATTGCTGACCAAAACGGGCCAAGCCAAAGTGGTATTTACTGGTCTTGAAAAAGCCCTTGGTGCT
>JBFRWC010000143.1:0-9940 GCA_051439365.1 Leptolyngbyaceae cyanobacterium | reverse complement strand
CCTCACTCTCCGCAGCTTGGGATTCATCACCGTGGCGATCGCCCTCGCCCCGATCGCTTGGGCACAGTTCCCCGCGTTGATCAGTGGGTTTAGCTTGGCCTGGATGCTGGGTCTGGTAGTTCCAGGGGCACCCGGAGGGATTGGAGTCTTTGAAGCAACCGCGATCGCCCTCTTGGGACCGAGTACAGGGTTGTCGAATGGAGTCGTGGTGGGCGCGGTGGCGCTGTATCGGTTGGTTAGCACCTTGGCAGAGGCGATCGGGGCGGCAGTGGCGTGGTTGATTCCGATTTCAAAGCGACCTAGCTAGATACTCCGGAGTTTTAAGAAAACCCCGGATTCTTCCCAACCCTCAAGCAAAAGATGAGAACCGGGATTACTGGCAGTAAAGGCGATTGGCTAAGGTTGGGTCGAGGACAAAGGGATTTTCGTTTCCTTGGCGGGACGCGATCGCCCGGTACGACTTCAAGTGCCCAACTGGGGGCAACGAGCAAAAATAGCGACAGCAATACGCCAAGGCCGATGCCAACAATCTTTTTCATGACTATGAATGCTCCCAATTTTGGACTTTAGATTTTGGATTTTCGATAGGTAGTGACAACGTACCACTTAATTATCCCAAGCATCATGGGGAATGATCGGAGCATCAGCTCGACACCAATTAGCAGGATAGATCCCCTTGGCAATGAACCGATGCACACTGGAAAACGATCAATCCTGAGGAGCCTCACACAAACCATGTTTGACAGGATTGTAATGAATATACGCACAATGAGCTGCAAAATCTTGCTCATCACGAATCCAATGTTCCCAATATCGACGTTGCCAATATCGACGTTGCCAAAGATTACTTTCTCCCCGTTTTTGCCGCGATCGCGAGATGGGTCGAGCAATATTCAAGGTCGAACCATAATGCCGGGTGACATGGATTTTGATTAATTTTAATCTGACTGAAAAATCCGCATCATCAGGGGGCAGCGTCAATAAACAGTGAAAATGATCCGGCAGTAAAACCATAGCATCGATGGAGAACGGGTATTTCTCCTTGACGGTGACGAGTGCTTCTCTGAGCGCTTGACGACCGACATCACGACATAACCAAGGCACCCGTTGATAGGTCACTTGGGTGATAAAGTATGTTCCCCCAGGAATGTAAGGGCGGCGATAGTTAGGCATCCTAATCCGGCTCCATCATCAAGGCTAGAATACCCGCAAGTGGGTGACAACTCACCTTACTAAGCATTTTGGATTTTCAATTTTGGTGAGCGTAGGGTGCGTGACAACGCACCTTATTGGATTTAGATTTATCGGTGCGCCACCACACATTTATAGATTTATCGGTGCGTTACCACACATTTGTAGGATTTAGATTTATCGGTGCGTCACCACACATTTATAGATTTATCGGTGCGTTACCACGCACCCTACTGGTTGGAGCCCGAAACCATAAGCAAGCTACAAAACAGGAAAGCATGGGTCGGGGGCTGATCAAATGAGATGTTGATATTAGTAGTGCTGTTATCGTATCTGATTTTACGCTAGCCGAGGCGATCGCTAAGTTATGTTCTGCATTCGTGAATATGGGAACACTTAGATTAAGTTGTCCATTCAAGTCAAGGAAGATTTATGTCGCTATCTACTAATGGCATCCGCCGCGTCTTTACTTTGTTGCTTGTTGTCATTCTCTTCAATTTCGCTTTGGCGTGTCATGCAATCTCTACCTATGCATTGTCTTTATCGGATATCAGGGATAAGGCCAAGGAATCATCTCACCTGGTCAAATCAGTAGCCCATCTGGGCAAGAATGCTGCTGGTGTTGCCCTCTCCAAGAGTTCTCAAATCGCTGACACGGCAGTAGCAATCGGGAAAGAAGGGGCTGAAGTTGTTCTCTCTGCAAGTTCTCAGGCTGTTGGTACTGCAGTCTCAGTGGGGAAAGAAGGGGCTGACGTTGCTTTTTCTAAAAGTTCCCAAATGATCGATACAGCAATAGAGGTTGGACAAAAAGGGGCTGAAATGACTTTCTCTACAGGGTCTCAGGTTGCTAGTACAGCCATAGAGATGGGTAAAGGCGGGGCTGAAATGGTGGTTTCTACTGGATCTTTGGCGATGAGTACGGCTATGGACGTTGGACAAACGACACTTCATGCCGTGGCTGATTCGGGACAGACAGTTGCTTCTACGGTATCAACAGCAGGTAAGGTAACAGGTCAAGAAACTGTGCAAGCTTTTGTGTCGGCTAAACAAGGGACTGAATACGCTGTGGATGCGATCGCCCAACAACTAACGACTCAGTATCAAGAGAACGTTGTGCCGATTTTAGCTGAAGTGATTCAAGAGATTGACTTAGAAGAACTTGAGGAGGAGTTTGAGCTTGTTCAACTCGATTATCCAGATTTCGATACATCTGCATTAGTAGCCTTATTTATCCAATTAAAAACATCGCAAGCATCTGTTGTGGGGCAAAACTGGCCCCACACCGTCAGGTTGTTGGTTGAAATGGTTTATCAGGTCGCCCAGTCTTACGGTTTTGATATCAAGGAGATTGAGCGACAACGGGAAATGCTCCAGTTTGCGGCGGCTGGATTGGGTAGTTCACAGGTGGCTAGAGGGAGTGTTTGGCTGTTGTCAATGGCCACTAAACAGATTCCAATTTTTGGAGATTGGGGTGGTGATGAGTTAGTTGAGTGGGGGAGCGATCGCCTGACAACCTTGATGATGTTCAAAGCTTTGGGTGCTTATGCTTCACACCAGTATCATTTGATGTCTTCGATTTAAGTCGTGTGGTTTGCGCTTGAGTAGTGCTTGATAACGCACCTTACCGTTTTGATGAGGTGAGAGGCTTATAGGTGCGTTACCACGCACCCTACGTTTGATTCTTGTCACTGATTCAGGTCTCAACGGCGGCGACGGGCTTTGCTCACCATCTTACGGGAGAGGCGCAAATTCAAATCCATCTCATCGGCCCAGTCTTGGAGGATGCGGCAGAAAGTTTATCCCTCCTAAAAATTGAACCCCCTCAAACGTCTTTACTCCCCCGTCTCAATATTGCAGCCCGATGTACTCCCATTCTCTGCGGGAGAATCGACCAACCTCTCTTGAGAGATCGGAATCTTAATCAAAAACTGTGTCCCCCATCCCGGCGTAGACACACACTTTAGCTCTCCATGATGATATTCGGTGATGATTTGATCAGTAATTGACATGCCCAAACCAGTGCCCTTACCCACCGGTTTGGTAGTGAAAAACGGATCAAGCATTTTCTGCTGTACCTCACCAGGAATCCCCACACCGTTATCCGCAATGTGGATTAACACCATTTTGGAGTCCTTGCTGAGTTCAGTCGTGATCGTGAGCCGGGGAGTCCACAATTTGCTAGCTTGAGTTTCGGCTTTTTCGTCGATGGCATCAATAGCGTTGACGATCAGGTTCATAAAGACCTGATTCAACCGACTGGCATAGCAGTGTACTAAGGGCAGTACACCATAGTTCTTCACCAAATGCACTTGGTCCCGGTAGGAGGTTGCCTTAATCCGACTGCCGAGGATCGTTAGCGTACTTTCAATTCCTTCGTGGATATCGACCTCTTTTAGTTCTGCGTCACCGAGATGGGAAAAATCTTTGAGTGAACTGACAATTCCCGTAATTCGCTCTGTCCCGTCGCGCATAGACTGCATTAGCTTCTGTAAATCTTCTTGCAGATAGTCAAAATCCAGATCCCGAAGTAATCGATCCATTTCTTTAGAGTGATCAGGATACTCTGCCTGGTACGCTTCAATGACTTGAAGCAAATTCTGGACATATTGCTCAGCATAGGCAAGGTTGCCGTCAATGAAGTTGATGGGGTTATTGATTTCATGGGCTACTCCTGCCACAAGCTGCCCTAGGCTGGACATTTTCTCAGTGTGAACTAGCTTCGTTTGGGCCTGCTTCAACTCTTTCAGCGCCTTTTCTAGCTCACGAGACTTGCGGCCTTTGACCTCCGCCTCTAGGATGGCGGCTTCAGCTTGTTTCCGGAGGCGAATGTCTCTGATCACTAAGGTGTAAAGCTGTTCCCGAGGAGTTGGGGTCACCGTAACGGTGGTTTCAATCGGAAATGTGCTTTGCCCGTGACAGTAACCCTGCATTTCTTGGGGCTGCCCTGCCAAGCTGGCTTGAACCAACAAATCTTTGATGTTCTGAAATTTTTTGATGTTCTGACTCGATCGGGGATGAGGGCGAGAGGAATCTTCACCTGGTAACCCAATGATTAAATTGGCAATGGACTGGCCAGCGATCGCCCCTTCCGATATCCCAAACAGCTTTTCGACCGCTGGATTAGCGGTGCGAATGGCCAGACTATCCTGATCGACTGTAATAATCGCCTCTGCCGTGCTGCTGAGAATGGCCTTGTTATGGGCCGTGGCATTTTCAAGGGCATCAATCACTCGGTTGTATCGTTTAGCAATTTGGCCGACCGGGGTAAACGGCTCGGCTGACACTCGCCCATGCAGGTTTCCGGTCTGAGCATGGCGGCGCATGGTTGTGAACAAATCTACTAAATCGCTAGAAGCACCATGTTCAGAAATATTCAGGCCGATATGCTCTTGCCGATGGGTGACGCGCATGGGCCAAATTCGATTGATGCCAACCAGCAGCAGGTATGACAGGCCAAAGGCCCATAGGCCAGCGGCCCCTACGCCCAAAAGCTGAACCCGCATTTGAGCAGCACGACTGAGCCCAGTCCCCATTAGCTCTAAATCGCCAAACAAGGCCACCGCCAATGTCCCCCAAATGCCCGCTGCGAGGTGGACGGGGATGGCTCCCACCACATCATCAATGTGGCATTTGACCAACCACCCCTCCGTTACCAGCATGATCAAACTGCCGATCGCACCAATCACAATCGCCATTGGGGCTGTCACCACATGGCAATTCGCCGTAATTGCCACTAGTCCCGCGAGAGATCCATTCATCACGGCTGAAACTGGCACTTGCCTACCCTGCGGCATGTAAAAGAGAATAGGGGCCACCAGTCCCGCCGCACCCGCCAGCATGGTATTAGCAATAACCCCTGGAACTTGAGCATTGAACGCTAAGACGCTGCCGCCATTGAACCCAAACCAGCCCATCCACAATAGCAACACCCCCAGCAACGCTAGGGGAAGGTCATGGCCTGATAACTGCTGATTCCGGCGCTTGGCTGAAAATCGACCCATTCGGGGGCCGACAATGATGACAGTGGCTAGCGCGACCCAACCGCCGACGCTATGAACAACCGTTGACCCGGCGAAATCAACGAAGCCTAAATGCCCTAGCCAACCCAGTGTCTCTCCCTCTTCTAAGCCGTTCCATACCCAGTGGCCGTAGATGGGGTAAATGACACCAGAGACCAGAATAGAAACAGCAATATAGCTGTTAAAGCACATGCGCTCAGCTACCGCACCAGAGACAATGGTGACGGCGGTACTACAGAACATCGACTGAAATAGAAAGAACACCACCCACCAGACATTGTTGCCGTCAAACTCTGGCAGAAAGCTATCCGTGCCTAGCCAGCCTGATTGGGAGATCCCAAACATTAGGGCGAACCCAAACAACCAAAAACACAGTACAGATACGCCCAAATCAGTAATGTTCTTGACCACAACGTTGATGTTGTTTTTGCTGCGGGTTGATCCGGCTTCTAAACATAAAAAACCAGCTTGCATCAAAAATACAAGGCTGGCCGAAAATAAGACCCAGAGCAGATCGATAAGGGAATGATCCATGATTTTGGAAGATGGCGTTCAACGCTTTTCAGCGATCGCAGCGATAAATCCGTAACTTTTTAGCTCACTAGATTATGAAGTGCAGCCCCTTGTATTGCCGTCGGTTATCCCCACCAAATGAGAAGCCGATTGATTGTAGACCCCGTAAAATTACAGCGATCGCCCCTAAAATTCCGTAGCGTTCACTACTAAGCATTACGAGGGTGATGAACGGTTCTAAGGGGGAGCGTCAAAGTACTGGCAGGTATCGGATCATTAAGCATCCCTAAACGTTTAGAGGTTTGCTCCAGCAGGGAGATGATCATTAGGCTCAACATTAAGGGGCGGAAAGAATGCGAGGGCACTTTAAGCACGGGTATCCAAATCTGTAATACTCAAGAGATTGAACGAGCGATCGCCCCTTTCCTGTCAACCTGTTACCATTCATGAGTTAGGCTTCACTGACCACCATTGCAGAGGCATTTGAGGACAATTCATGAGTCAGCCATTTCAGGTTTGTATTGTGTTGGGGACTCGCCCGGAGGCGATTAAGTTAGCTCCGGTGATTCAGACGTTCCGGCGATCGCCCCAGTTCAACACCGATGTCGTGCTGACGGGACAACACCGGGAAATGGTGGATCAGGTCATGGCGCTATTTGAGCTAACCGCTGATGAAGACCTGGCAATTATGCAGCCCAAGCAAACCCTGACGGATATTACCTGTCGAAGCTTGACCGGATTGCAGGCGTTGTTGCAAATGCTTCAGCCCGATCTGGTCTTGGTGCAAGGGGATACCACCACCGCCTTTGCGGCTGGATTGGCGGCATTCTATCAAAAAATTCCCCTCGGTCATGTGGAAGCGGGGTTACGCACTGACAATATCTACGATCCGTTTCCTGAAGAGGCGAATCGGCGTTTGCTCACTCAACTGGCCCAGCTTCACTTTGCGCCTACGGAAATGGCGGTGGAGAATCTGCGCAAGTCTGGGACTCCCGGTGCGATTCATCAGACGGGGAATACGGTGATTGATGCGTTGCTGACAGTCGCGGCGCGATCGCCCCAATGCGCCATTCCTGGTCTTGACTGGGATCAATCCCGCGTTATTTTGGCCACCGTCCATCGTCGGGAAAACTGGGGCGAACCGCTCCAAAATATCGCCCACAGTTTCCTCAAAATCTTAGATGCGGTTCCTGATACGGCCCTCGTGCTGCCCCTCCACCGCAACCCCACCGTCCGCGATCCCCTCAAATCGATTCTGGACCAGCATCCCCGCACGTTTTTGATTGAACCATTGGACTACGCCCAGCTCGTTGGTGCGATCCAGCGGTGTTATTTGCTGATGACGGACTCCGGGGGATTGCAGGAAGAAGCCCCTAGCTTGGGCAAACCTGTGTTGATTTTGCGGGAAACCACGGAGCGTCCCGAAGCCGTTACGGCTGGCACGGCCAAGTTGGTGGGGACTCAGACCGAAACCCTGTTTGCAGAAGCCATGACCTTACTCACAGATGAAGCCCAATATCAGCAGATGGCCAATGCCGTGAATCCCTTTGGGGATGGGCGATCGTCCCAGCGTATTTTAGAGATTTGCTGGGATTATCTGCAAGGGGAGCGATCGCGATTGGATTAGAGACTGAAGATAAGGGAACCGAGGGGCCGTGCAGTTCCACGCCTGCGCTGCTCTCCGAGAAATTACCCACATGGGTACTGTGGATGTTCGGGTTCGATTTCCTACAGTGAAGTCACGTTGTTCTGAAGCACCCGGTTCTGAAGGGCTTAGTTCTGAAGTACTGAGTCCTGAAGTAATGGCTACCATTCCTCCGGCTGAGGAGAAACCGCCGTGATGGGATAGCTAGAACAACGAGACCACACAAAGGAGATTGTTTCTATGCCTGATCGTCGTCAAGAGTCCTACGCTGTCCGGGTTGAGGCTGCTGAATTGGCCCGGAGTCGCCCCCATCCTGTTCACCAAGCCAATGGAGAGGAACAGCGATATGCGGGCGACCAGTATTTTATGTCGTTTACGAAAGGATTGCCCCATCATCCGGAGACGGGCTTGCTGCAAGAGCCTCAGGATTTTGTTGAGTTTCGCCGTGCCATTGATGAGGGTTTCATCGATCCGTTTTCCGATCGAGTCCGTCATGGGGCCAAGTTTGAAGTGAAAAATGGTCAGGTAGTCGCCGTACCGCCTGAGATGATCGAGGACTTTCGTCAGTGGGAAGCCCCCACCGCTGGGGTCGTGTACGAGTTACAGGGACCGGATGCCCAAGCGGTAACGATGGCTCCTGCACCGCCTCTAGTGGATAACTGCGGAGAGGTGAATCCAGAGTTGGTGCTGGAAATGGCCGAGGTCTATGAGCTAGCGGTATTGCGCGATCGCCCCTTCAATGCCTTTGAAGCCGGGAGCAATGATGTCGCCCTTTGTGACTCCATTGCCCGTCTGAACCGACTGGAATACATCCAAAACGATGGCGAGTTCGATAGTCGTCCCCGGAAGCTCAATGCAGAGGGTGTACTGGATGCCCAGACTGTGTTCCGGGGTTCCTCCCCCGGTGTGGAAGTGGGACCATACTTGTCCCAGTTCTTGCTCATCGGCAATACAGATTTGAACGGCGGTGGTAGCGTGGCCGATGGCCTGATTACTTACGGTGCCATCAAGATTGATCAACGGGTACCTGTGGCCAAGCCTGAAGCAGATTTTATGACCAATATGCCCGACTATGTTGCGGTGCAGCGTGGTATCAGACCAGCACGGGAAACTTATGTGTTGGCGAATGGCTGTCCTGCTGAAGCACCGGATCGCCCAGCCCGTCGCTTTATTTCTACCCCCAGGGACTTGGCCACCTACGTTCACTATGATGCCCTGTACGAAGCTTACCTAAATGCCTGCCTGATTTTGTTGGGCATGGGGACACCCTTTGATCCCACGTTTGATCATCTGTCTGGGGTGGGAGCCGCAGCAGGGAATTTGACGACTCGCCGCAATGCAGGAGGATTCGCCCTCTATGGTGGTCCCCACATTCTCAACCTGGTGACAGAAGTGTCCACTCGTGCCCTCAAAGCGGTACGGTTCCAGAAGTTCAATAATCACATTCGTCTGCGGCCTGAAGCCTTGGCCGCACGGGTGGAACTGACCCGTCGCGCTGCCGATCCCCAGTGGTGCCAGTCTAAGGACCGGGCTAACAACGTGCCCCTGCCCAAAGGTCTGTTGGAGAGTGTGAGTCCGTTCAAGGCGGCGTTGGAAGCCAATGAGACCCTGAAGGCGGTGAGTGGGTTGGGGGCCAATAACTATTTCTTGCCGATGGCCTTTCCGGAAGGGTCTCCCATGCATCCTGCCTATGGTGCGGGTCACGCAACGGTTGCAGGGGCTTGTGTGACTATTCTCAAAGCTTTCTTTGACACCAGTGCGGTGTTGGTGGCTACACCGATTAAAGATGCGATGGGCAGCCCGATCAAAGAGCCAAAAACGGGGGAAATCCGCAAGTCAGTTCAGTTTAAGCGCTATAGTGCTGGAGATGAGGCGATCGCCTTCCGTGCCCCGGCCTTAAATGGCAACACGGCCCCAGCCTGTGATTTAGTCCCCTTCGATCCCGGTCAGTGCTTGACGCTGGAAGGGGAGTTGAACAAGTTAGCCGCCAATATCTCCATCGGGCGCAATATGGCTGGGGTCCACTACTTTAGCGATTACTACGATAGCGTGCGGATGGGTGAGGAAATTGCCATTGGCATCTTGGAGGAACAGGCACTGACCTATTCCACCGATCCCTTTGTCCTGTCCCTGCCTACTTTTGACGGGAACGTGGTGCGGATTGGGGGCCGATGAATCGCTTACCCCGCCGATCGCCACGGCAACAGCCGCCCCTACGGGGGCGCTTGGCGGCAACTCCTGCATCTATCCCTGCACAGACTCGCTCGATTGTATCAACCGCTCCTCCAACAGCACCCCAGCGACAACGGAGACGAGTGCCCCCTGTCCCAGAGATCCCGACGGATTTGGCTAAACGCTATCAGGGGTTAGCGGAACTGTATGGGCGATCGCCTGGACGATTCCGCGTCCTCGATCGCCCCTGGAAATGGATCGCGCTGGTGGTGGTGATTATCTTGATGCTCAGTACCCTCAGTCGTTTATCCTAGTCTTGCATCCATATAACGTTTAATGAATAAGGGACATAAAGCGATAGCTCACAGCAAGCAAGCGATCGCACTACCAAATTTTTTAT
>JBFRWC010000142.1:0-4413 GCA_051439365.1 Leptolyngbyaceae cyanobacterium | reverse complement strand
GACTTCCTCAGCATGGCCTTGCACGAAATTGGCCATAACTTGGGGTTTGTCAGCGGTCTGGATGGAATGATGGATATTTTCCAACTCCACTCTGGCGACACCCGCATCGAAGGCTTTACGGGCTTAGACCTGTTTCGACATAGTATTGACAGCACCGCCGTTGAGAACTCGGATGGCAGCGTCAGCGACCTGACCCTTGGGGGCAACTCCTACTTCTCCATTGATGGTGGAACCACAAACCTGGGCGACTTTTCCGGTGGTGACGAATTTCAGGCCAGCCACTGGGAGCGCTTCCAAACTGCGATCGGGGTAATGGACCCCACCCTGGCCTATCAGGAACGGCTCAGCATCACCGAGCGAGACTTGCAAGCCCTGGATGTATTGGGCTGGGATGTCCGATATGAGGCATTGAACAAGGGCTTAGATATGGATGCCCTGCTCGTTCAGGCGGAGAAAGCGACCGCCCGCTACCTGGGTGTGGATAGTGATTCCCTTAGCACCCTGACTGGCGATGAAACCAGCTTTGCGCTGCGTCGCAGTCGCCTGTGGCAGCTCTTTGAAGACAACTTTTTAGAACTACGTCGCAGTCGGTTGTGGCAGGAATTTGAAGACTTTTTGCTAGAGCTGCGTCGGGGTCGGTTGTGGCAAGAATTTGAAGCCAATGACTTTGCCCTGTTAAAGGACGAGTTCGATACTCAAATGCTAGAGCTGCGTCGCAGCCGCCTATGGCTTGAGTTTGAAGATCAGGTGATGGCGTTGGGGCTTGACCAAGACTGGCAGACCGTATCAGATGACTTTTTAGCTTTGTCTCGGGGTCGGTTGTGGCAGGAGTTTGACAATAGCTATGGTCAATTTTGGCTGTCGAAGGAAACCCACGGTAACACGTTAGACCAATATGGCATCTGGGAAGATGGGTTAGTCACCGATCCTGACTCTGGTCAGATTGCTGGAACCAACAGCGATGACATCCTTGGCGGTTCTGAGCAAAAGGATCTGATTAATGGCAGCCAGGGCGATGACCTGATTGACGGTAAGGCTGGCGATGATCTGCTGCTGGGCGGTGAGGGCAACGACATTGTTTACGGTTGGGATGGCGATGACCTGATCCTCGGTGGTGACGGTGATGACCTGCTGGCTGGAGAAAATGACAATGACCAAATCTTTGGGGAAGCTGGCCATGATATTCTTTCCGGTGGTCGTGGCGATGATCAATTAAGTGGCGGCGACGGTCGTGATGTGCTGGAAGGCGACATTGGCAATGATGTGCTGGATGGCGGTGCGGACGAAGACCAACTCAGCGGCAGCAGCGGCGACGATGTCCTGATTGGCGGAGATGGTCAAGACACTCTAGAGGGTGGCACTGGTAACGATGTGCTTTACGGTGATCAATTCTTTATTCCCGTGGTCGTTACCACCAATACTGAACAGAAGCAAACGCCATCTGTACCTCCTAGCACCACTGCTGACGACGCACTTGCCAATACGGATATCTGGATGCGGCTCGAAGCGGAGGATATGCAGCTGGTTAAATATGGGCTGGATAATCAATCGGGCGCATCTGGTGGACAGGTCATTGCCAGTCAAGGAAACAACAGCAAAGCCAAAACAACCTTCAATGGTCCCAATGGCACCTATGACTTGGTGGTTGGCTATCAGAATGATGCCGGAAGTACTGATGGCATCGCGGTTGAGGTCAAAGGGGCTAATGGCAAGACCACATACCCGCTGCAATTGAATGGAGCAACCGGAACTGGGACTTATCGGATTGCTGGAATAGTCCTGGAATTGGGGGACAAGATCACCATCAGCGGTGATGCCGATATCCGATTGGACTATCTCGACATTCTCACAGAAGGCACTAGCCCCACCTTTGATGAAACTGGCAACGCCACTAACTTATATCAAAACGTCGGGTCTGCTGAGCAAAGTGTATTTGTGCAAGTTGAGCAGATGGACTTAACGGGTGGTGCCACCATTACGCCGCTATCGCCTGCGTCGAGTGGGGGATATGTTGCGGCAAAGACAGGGGACAGTTTCAACGCCACCAGCCTTTTCCAGGGAGAAACGGGCTACTACGATGTGGTGGTGGGTTACTACGACGACAACTCTGGTGCGGCTGAACTCAATATCAGCATTGACAATACCGAGTTGGATCGCTGGTTTACCGATTTGGACTTGGGCAATACGGGTGACAACTTGGTCAATCGCACAGTAGCCGAAGCGGTTCACATCACTCAGTTTGACTTAATCGAATTTGGGGCAGTGGCTGATGGTGGCGACCTGGGCAACCTCGACTATATCCAGTTCATTGAAGTTGATGCACCAGTCTCTGCTCCAAAAACACTAACCTTCCAGCAGGGAGTAGATGGGTATGCTGGCACCTTTGATACCTACATCGACGCTGATCGTGACAATAAGAAAAGAGGTAATGATAAGAGAATCAAAATTGAATATGACAATAAAGATGAAGTTCAGCAAGGTCTAATTCGATTTGAAGATATTTTTGGTGCAGCCGAAAATCAAATTTCCTCCGAAGATACTATTAGTTCTGCCATTCTAGAGTTTGAGGTCAGAAGTGGTGGTCATTCCCTTGAAATTTACGACATGTTCCGTAACTGGACAGAGGATGACACCTGGAAATCGTTAGGTGATGGCATTCAGACGGATGGCATAGAAGCCAGTAACACGATGCTTACCAGCACAGATTGGGTAAGTTCGGATACCACATTACGAATCGATGTCACTTCTAGTTTGCAAGCGTGGCAGGCTGACCCCAGTCAAAACTTTGGTTGGGCAATACTTCCTACAGGGTCTAACAGAGTCGAACTCTACTCTTCGGAAGAGAATAAGAACCCAGTCCCTCGCTTAGTTATTGACCTTAACCAAAATTCAAACGCTAGCGGTAACCCAACTCCGGTTGAAGCATCGTCCCCTGAACCGCCCCCCGAAGAATTTGTTGCTTCAGACAATAGCGATACGATTCGCGGTGGTGAAGGCAACGATACAGCATACGGCGGTGAAGGGAATGACCTAATCTACGGTGATGAGGGTGATGATGTACTTTACGGTGACTTTGCGGGTGCCGTACAAGAATTCTCCCCTGCAACGCTGACCTTTCAGCAAGGATTAGATGGATATCTCGGCACAGTGGATACCTATGTTGAGACCTATTATGCTACCCACCAAAAAGGAACGAACAATAAAATCCGAATTGAAAATAGCAATAATGGAGTCATCCAAGGCTTAATTCGATTTGACGATATTTTTGGCGATACTGCCAATCAGATTTCGGGTTCCGATGTGATTAACTCAGCCATTCTAGAGTTTGATGTCACAGATGGTGGTGATTCCCTTGAAATTTACGAACTGTTCCGCAGTTGGACTGGGAGTGATACTTGGAACTCCTTAGGTAACGGCATTCAAACGGATGGTATGGAAGCCAGTAGCACGATGCTGACTGCTACAGGGCTTGTAAGCAGTTCAAATACGTTACAAATTGATGTCACTGCTAGTTTGCAAGCTTGGCAAGCTGACCCAAGTCAAAACTTTGGTTGGCTAATGCACTCCACTGGTTCTGACAGAGTGACACTCTCCTCTGCGGAAGACACCGGGAATACAGCACCTCGCTTAATTATTGACGTTGACCAAGCTCAGCTTTCAACTAGTCCAGTTTCTGAAACAACAGAAAACTACCGCCTGGAATTGGAAAGCATGAATATTTCCGGTCAAGGTGATCTCACGTTCGAATCTTTTGCCAGCGGTGGCGGCTTTATGGAAGCGAGTGATGAGACAGCCCCGGTTAAAGCAACGACGCTATTTTCGGGTCAAGCTGGCTACTACGATGTTGTTCTGGGCTATTACGATGTCAACAAGGGCGCTGCTGAAATCGCCGTTAAGGTTAACAATGTAGAGCTGAATCGTTGGGATGCCGATCAAAACTTCGGATCTGATATTCCTGACACATCAACCCAAACCACATACACAGTTGCTCAGGGTGTGTACATTGGCGAGAACGAACTCATCGAAATTTTTGCGACCAAGAGTGGTTATGGTGATACAGGTAACATTGACTACATTCAACTTTTTGCAGTAGAGAATCCGGCTGCTCAAGCCTTAGGTGAGTCGGGCAACGACACCCTGGTGGGTGGCAGCGGCAACGACACTCTGGTAGGTGGTAATGGCAACGATAGTCTAAATGGTACCGACAACATTGCGGTGGGTGTGTTTGAAATCGACGATCTCACTGGAGGGGCTGGAGCGGATAAATTTATCCTAGGCGATACCGATTTAGCCTATTACGGGACAGAGGGCAATGCAGACTACGCCATCATTCGAGACTTCACCAGTGAAGATACACTGCAACTCCACGGCTCCATCGCTAATTACGCACAAACCACGAATGTAGAGACTGGC
>JBFRWC010000141.1:0-4468 GCA_051439365.1 Leptolyngbyaceae cyanobacterium | reverse complement strand
TCTCATTTGCAGGTCAGCAGGGCGACTGGCTGTTCATTTACAACTTTCAGGCCAAACCCTACGCCCAAGTTACCCTAGCCCTCCACATTCTGACCCTAATCGGACTGTCGCGAGTGAATAAATGGCTCAACCGTCCCCTGCACCCTCCAGAGTCAGCCCCTTCTCTAGACCTGTTGGAGCAATCTCCCGCCCGGTTCTATCGTAAACAGGTGCGATTTGGCCTATCGGTATCCCACGCCAACTTACCGCCCCCGTCCCCAGCAGAAGAAAAACTGGAAGCCTACTTGGATGCCCTATATGTCCGGCAGCAGCAACGGTTAGAGCAGCATCGCAAGGCCCAAGCCTCCCCAGCCATGATGGATACTGATACCTTTGGTATGTTTGTCATAGCCAGTGGGCTGTTCACCTTTGGTCGATTGGAAATGGTGCCCGATATTCTCGACAACATGCCAAACAGCGGCGAAGTCAGACGGTTAGCCCTAGTCATTACCGCGTTACTGCCCTTACCCGAGGCGATCGAGCCACTGACCGATGCCCAGGCGGTAATGGATTGGGTGGAGGATTATCGTGCCCAACTGATGTGGGATTCTACGCTGGAGCAGTTTGTTTTGGCAGCATCAGACCATTGATCAAATCTATCTGGTGAGTCTACTAAACATAGTCCGGCTCAATGCTCCCAATCCAGGGAACTGAAACCCCATGAAGAGTTCGTCTCTCTGCCCTTAAACGCCTTGTGTCTGGAAGCAATTATGATTAGAGCAGTAGGTATTAAGCAGGGTTATTGCAATTATGGGAGAGAAAAATGCTTAACCTAAAACAAATTCAGCAAGATATTCAAGATTTACCTGACGAAGCTCAAATATTAGTAGTAGATTTCATTGAAATTCTTAAAAAACGCTATCCAAAATTGGAAAGAACAGAAGATAGCACCTACCAAAAATTTAAGACTAGCGGTTTTATTGGATGCGTATCAATAGAGGAAAACCTCTCGACCACCTACAAGCAAGTCTTAGCTAAAAACTGGAAGGCTAAATATGATCATCGCTGATACCGGATTTTGGCTGGCTCTTGCAGATCAGAAAGATATCTATCACTATGCCGCAGACCAAGCATTCCAAAACTATGATGAACCATTGATTACCACCTGGCCTGTAATGGCAGAAACCTGCTATCTCCTACTCGATCGAAAAGGAGTAGTCGCCCAAGTCCAATTTGTACGTAATTACAACCAAAATCTATTTACAGTCTTTGATTTAACCATCGATCACAGTGAAAGAATCGCCCAACTGATGGAAAAATACGCTGACTTGCCAATGGATTTGGCTGATGCTTCATTAGTTGTTCTTGCTGAACACTTAGAACATGGACGTATTTTTTCTGTTGATCAGCGAGACTTTAATGCTTATCGCTGGAAAAATACCCAGCCATTCGAAAATCTGCTATTTCCACAATAAGACTGTGTCAAAGTTAAATTTATTTCTGCCTTCTGCCTTGAAGACAGGATAAGGATTTACCAGCCAAAACAGCAACTCCATCAAAAGAGGGCTGTAGCCATAGACCCACAACCCCTATGAATTTATCTCTATAAATCCATAACCCTTCAGATAAATTGGTTTGTCAGCTACACGTTAACGGTGGCTACAGAATTTTGGGACAAAGGCGATCGCTCAACGGTATGTCGTCGTTGACGTCGAGCGGGTTCCAGCAACAAACTTACGGTTCCCGATGGCACCCAGCCTTTTTGCACTGCCAGTTCGCCAAAGCGGTCACCACATAAGGATTGTTCCTGCAAAATCGTCTGAATTTGACCATCATCCATCAGCGCAGCAGACTTAAGATATTGACCCAGGGGCTGTTTGAGTGAACCACGCTGTAATTTTGGGTAGTCCTGTACGAAAAAATCGATAGTTTCAGATTGAAGCCAACCGTATTGCGCAGCCAGCTCGCCAAATTTGCTTCCCTGCATCTGGGCTTGCTGGGCGAGAACTGTCTGAACCTGTGCTGAAGACAGTAATTCCGCTTCTAGCAAGAGTTGGCCAATGGGGAGTTGATAGTGATATCGGTTGGTCATTTGTTGCAATAAGAACCAGCCGAAGGGCAGATCATCAACTAGATATCGCTTCCATAACCGTTTTGGTTCAGATAAGAGACGATACATCCACTCCAATCCGCTCTCACTAACCCATGTGGGAGCCCGTAGGGTGTGGCCTGCCTCAAAGTTGATGGTTGCCCCGATCGCCAGGAATATCTTGACGTTGGGTAGGCGATCGCGATACTTGTGAATCCATTTTTCCTGTTTGGGTGCCCCCACCCCCACTGCTAACACCGTGGCACCAGATGCGTTAATCCGCTCAATAATGCGTTCGTTTTCGGCATCATCATGTTCAAAGCCAAAGGGAGGACAGTAAGTGTCAGTCACAATTGGACGACCCACTTTAGCATTGATACGCTGTTGTGCTTGTACGGCCACTCCCGGTGGTCCGCCTAACAGAAAGATTTCGGTGGCCGGATCATTGGCGTAGTAGGAATAAAAGGCCGGAAATAGATCAGAACCAGAAATTTTTTCCCGCAGTGGTTGTCCCAGCAATTGGGAAGCCATCATTACCACTTTGCTGTCGCAGACAACATAATCGGCATGGCGATACACCTGATGAAATTCAGGGTCATGCTGGAGCTTGACTAAGTGATCCACATTGGGAGTCACCACCAGCCCGCCTCTTTGTGAAAGTTGGGGTAGTAACTGATCCATCGAAAGATTATCGAGGGAAATATTCAGGAAATCCACGTATTCTGAGATCTTTTCTGTCATCTAAGTTGACTTGATTAAGTGTAATTACTTGAATTGGTGTTCATAGCCACTTTCACCTTTATGGCAAGATTTTCACCCGCTGATCCCAGAGTTCCCTCTTTTAAGTAAACTCTAAACTTATGTTTCATTTACTACCACAGTGATGCAAATTGCAAACGATTGAAAACTGTTCTGGTACTGCCTTACAAGGCATCAGAATGCTTCTTAACGGGAATTACTGTTCAAGATAGAAGTAGCTGCTCTAAGATTAGGGAGATCATCCGCTGACGTTCTCTGCTCAACCGTTTGTTGCATGGGTTACGAACCGCTCCACCATAAATATCGTCCCCAAACCTTTGCTCAGTTAGTCGGTCAAGGGGCGATCGCCACTACCCTTAGCAGCGCCCTTAAGCAGCAGCGAATTGCGCCAGCGTATTTATTTTGTGGCCCACGGGGAACAGGGAAAACCTCTAGCGCCCGAATTTTAGCCAAGTCGCTCAACTGCATCAGTGGCAAAGAACCCACGGCGGAACCCTGCGGCGAGTGTGAAATTTGCCGCAGCATCGTTGATGGGTCAAGCTTGGATGTGATCGAAATTGATGCTGCCAGTAATACTGGGGTAGACAACATCCGCGAGTTAATTGAACGGGCACAGTTTGCCCCCGTACAGTGTCGCTACAAGGTTTACATTATCGATGAAGTCCATATGTTGAGTACAGCGGCGTTTAATGCTCTGCTCAAAACCTTGGAGGAACCGCCCAATCGAGTTGTGTTTGTTCTAGCCACCACAGATCCCCAGCGGGTATTACCAACTATTATCTCTCGGTGTCAACGATTTGATTTTCGTCGGATCGCCCTGCCTGAGATGATGGCGCATTTACAGGCGATCGCCACTCAAGAAACCATTGACATTGCCAATGATGCACTCCAGTTAGTAGCCCAGGTTTCCCAGGGAGGATTACGGGATGCCGAAAGTTTGCTGGATCAATTAAGCCTGACCGAGGGACAAATTGCGGTTGATCACGTTTGGAACTTGGTAGGAGCGGTTCCGGAGCAAGACTTGTTGGCATTGGTGAAGGCGATCGCCACGGACGACAGCATTGCGGTTTTAGATAATACTCGTCACCTGATGGATCGGGGACGGGAACCCCTAATCGTGTTGCAAAATTTGGCAGGGTTTTACCGGGATTTGCTGATTGCCAAGACTGCGAGCGATCGTCAGGATCTAGTAGCGATTACACCTCCCACCTGGGCTGAACTGGTTTCCTTTGCCCAAACCATTGATCTGTCCTTTATTCTCCAAGGCCAAAAACGACTGCGGGAAAGCGAAGTCCAGGTCAAAAACACGACTCAACCTCGACTCTGGTTAGAAATTACCCTCATGGGGTTGCGCCCCTCCTCCCTCCAAACTAGTCAACCAATTCAACCCAGTCAAACCAGCCAAGCTATCCAATCCAGTCAAACCAGCGCTCCAACTGTCTCAACCCCAACCCCAACCCACCAACCTCAGCCTGTCCCAGTTCCCACACCCATTCCCACTACTCAATATTCACCACCTCCTACTCCGACCCCAGTTCCAACTCCAGCCGTTCCAACTCCAACCGTTCCAACTCCAACCGTTCCAACTCCAACCCCGCCCCCTGCAACAACCCAATCGGTTCCAGCCCCATCCATATCCAC
>JBFRWC010000140.1:0-12993 GCA_051439365.1 Leptolyngbyaceae cyanobacterium | reverse complement strand
GAGTGGGGGAGTGGGGGAGTGGGGGGCTAATCTTGTAGGGATTTTCATCCCTTGCTTTATTTTGAGAATTAGGTGTTTGGGGTCTTGCAGTTAAATGCTTTGGGTTGGCTCCTTTGACAGAAGGGTGCCCCTGGCCAATTACAATTCTGTCCCTGCTAGGGGTAGGCAATTTGGGCAATAGGATGTATTTTATGTAATACATGCATGTATTACGTGTATTCCCTTGGTCAGAAATTTGGTGATTTCACCATGAATCAACCGTGTATCAACTCTGAAAATGTTCGCCCCTAAGTTGCTATGACCAATCAAATTCTCCCTTCTAGGCCATTATTGGAATGTCCCAGTTGCGGTAAACACACCATTGTGGAATATCGGACAGCCTTTTATCGATGTATTGCTTGTGATTTTGAGCGGGATTTGGCTGAGGAAGACTTTTATGCTCGCCGCAACCGCCGTTCAAAGCGTTCAGGCAACCGTCGTCCAGCCAACCGTTATGCCCAACCTGTGGAGGACAACAACGATGTCAACCCATTGCCCCTGTTGTTCATTGGAGGCATTCTGGTCATACTTTTGATCTAGTGATTGAGTGCTTTCGCTGAGTTTGCTGATATGCCTGAGTCTGCTGACATTATTTTCTTCTGACATTACCTTAGTGACGGTGTTTGGTTACAAGGCATGAAAGAACCCCGGCTTCTTCAAGAAGCCGGGGTTCTTTGTGCAAACGAACAAGGAGTCTATCGCATCGTGACGAACTCCTCAGCGGAGCTGGGGTGAACGCCGACAGTGGCATCAAAGTCTGCTTTGGTCGCGCCCATTTTGACAGCGATCGCGATCCCTTGGATAATCTCCCCAGCGTAATCTCCCACCATGTGCGCCCCCAGGACTCGCTGGTTTTCCTTATGAACGACCAGTTTCATCAGGGTTTTCTCGTCATGCTTTCCAGGCAGAACATAGTACATCGAGCGGAACTTGGCTCGGAAAATCTGGATACCATCCACACCGTACTTGGCGATCGCTTCCTGTTCCGATAGCCCCACTGTCCCCGCTTCCGGGGTGGTGAAAATTGCCGTGGGCACGTTTTCATGGCTCATCAAAGTGGGCTTGTTGCCATATTCCGTATCCGCGATCGCCCGTCCTTCAGCGATCGCTACGGGAGTCAGGTTCATTCGGTTGGTGCAATCTCCCACCGCGTAAATCGTGGGGTCAGCCGTGCGGCTATGCTGATCGACGGCGATCGCTCCGTCCTTGAGTCCCACCTTAGTATTTTCCAAGCCCAGATTGTCCAAGTTGGGCACTCGTCCAGTTGCTGCCAAACTCACCGCATCGGTCAGAATCTCTTCTTTGACACCCGACTTCGACTCCACCGTCACTCGCAGTCCCGCATCGGTCTTTTCAAAGCTTTGAATCAGGGTTTCTGTCAAAATTCTGACCCCGTGCCGCTGCATGGCTTCCTGAATTTCCATCCGCAGATCGTCATCAAAGCCATTGAGGATGTACGGCTTGCGGATCACTTGAATCACCTCCGTCCCTAGACCGTTGAGAATGCAGGCAAATTCACAGGCAATGTAGCCTCCTCCCCAAATCACCATCCGCTTGGGCTGCTGTGGCAAGGTAAAAATGTCATCGGACGTAATCGCATGGTCAATTCCAGGCACGTCAGGTTTGACGGGTTTGCCCCCCACTGCAATCAATACCTTCTCCGCTGTCACCGTTTTACCACCCACTTGAAGCGTATGGGAGTCAATAAAATGGGCGCGATCGCGGAAAATTTCCACCTTGGACCGATCTAACATTCCTTGATAAATGCCGTTGAGACGACCGACCTCATTGTTCACCGCCGTGGTCAACGTTACCCAATCACAAGAGCTGGTCACAGGACTCCAGCCGTATCCAACCGCTTCCTCAAATTGCCCAGGAAAGTGAGACGCATAGACCATGAGCTTTTTGGGCACGCAGCCTCGATTAACGCAAGTTCCTCCCAGGCGATCGTATTCAGCGACCCCGACTTTTGCGCCATATTCAGCCGCCCGTCTAGCCGTGGCAATGCCCCCAGATCCTGCGCCAATCACAAACAAATCAAAATCGTAGCTCATCGCTTTTTCCTCCTGGTCCAACGAATTGAGTTAACCGACCAAACGGTGAAATCCCAATATTTTGCCAATATCTTACCCTGGGATCGGAATGTGGCTGCTCTCAACTCCAGCCTGAGGCAGCCACACCCAAAAGACAACTTAGCCTTCAAATGCCTTCACAGGCTTAGACACCCCAGGAGCATCGGCGCCCTTCAGGTAAGCCAGCATGGTGTCAGCGTCGGAAACCTCGAAGGGGTCCGTGGGGCAGTTGTCACCAAAATCAGGCTCAACAAACATTTTCTCGATTGCGCCATCGTTGACAAACATGGAATAGCGCCAAGACCGCATGCCAAAACCAAGGTTGTTTTTCTCAACTAGCATCCCCATCTTGCGAGTGAATTCACCGTTTCCATCGGGCAACAGGAACACCTTGTTTGCGCCGATTTCCTTGCCCCACTTAAACATAACAAAGGCATCGTTCACAGAAATGCAGATGATGGTGTCAACGCCCTGGGCTTTGAACTCATCATACAGTTCTTCGTAGCGAGGCAGGTGGTTAGAAGAGCAGGTCGGCGTGAACGCTCCAGGCAAGGAGAAGATAACGACTTTTTTTCCACCAAAGATTTCTTGAGTGGTCAAATCTTTCCAATCGTAGGGATTGGGACCAGGAACAGACTCGTCGCGTACACGGGTCTTGAATACAACGTCAGGTACTTTGTCAATTACTACAGCCATTCTGTTCTCACCTTTAAATTAGTGAACTCTAAACAAACCCATTCGGAAATGGTCAAGCCCATCTTAGTGCGATCTGGGTACCACCTCAAGAGCATTCCAGTTGCACTTGATGACCAATGATTCAGGACGATCCATCAGGACGATCCATCAGGACGATCCATCAGGGCCATTCAGTCAGGACAACCAACGACTCCAGTTGAAATCGTGTTGCTCATACAAATCAGAATAATTCTAAGTTAGGAATTATTCAATAGTAAGAATTACCTATTTTCAAAAATTGTTCTAGTATTGTTTCCACTCCGAACAGGGAGTGACTACAATAGAGAGGCAGTTTCAGGTTCCAGGGATTTTAAGGATGGGGTTATGGGTAGTCGAGCAGCGGACGCGATCGTGCAAACACTTAAGTCAAAAGGACTCCGGGTAACACCCCAGCGGTACGCGGTGTATGCCAATTTGCTGGGACGCACGGATCATCCAACGGTGGATACGTTGCTGGCAGATTTGAACCGCGATCGCCCAGTATCCTCCCAGGCCACGGTTTACAGTTCTTTGCAAGCGTTACAGACAGCGGGATTAGTCCGAGAGGTGTTGTTGGAGGAAGGGGTGACTCGCTACGATGCCAATGTGAGTCCTCATCATCATTTTCGCTGTCGCTGCTGTGGCCAGATTGAGGATGTGGGGTGGGAGGTGCTGCCGCTGCCTGATTTTGCCAAGTTGCGCCCTGGATTAACGGTAGAAGCCTATGAGTTGACGGTGGAAGGGCTGTGCGATCGCTGCCAGTAATACACTGCCAGTAATATACGGCCAGTAATATACGGCCAGTAATACACGGCCAATCATGAACGAATAGGGGCGATCGCGACTGGTTCCCCATCGGTGGTGCGTTCCGCTGGCGCTCACAGCACCCTACAGCTACTCCTTCCTCTCGGGTCAAAGGGAGTGATGCAAGTGCTTCTCAAGCTTAGCGGCTAACTCTTCAACATAGGGTTTCTCAAACAGGGCGCTATGTAAACCCTTGACGATTTCAATTTCCACCTCTGGGGAACCGATGGCCTGCTGGAGTTTATGAAAGTCAGCAAACCGCAGTTCGCTGGACAACAGCATGGTAATTTTTGAGCCATGATATTGTGGTCGGCAGGGCAGAACCATGTCAACATAGCGACGATAGAAGGCCTGATCTTTTTTGCTTGCCTCAAGCAATTGAAGTCGGCTATTGATGTCTAATTCGTCCTCTTTTACGGTTGGAGTTTGTGCCTTTAAGCGTTTGACTAATTGCCTCTGACCCCGTTCGCGGAAATAAGCCCAGCCAAACTCACGTATCAGTGGGAAGCGATGCCACCATTTTTTGGTGTAGGTCTGAAATAGGCTATCAATCAGGCCCACAAAGGCGATCGCTTCACCTTGTTCATGGAGTTGCCGTGCTAGCTCCAGAGTTAGAGCGCCATCTTGACAAAATCCTGCCAGTTGGTAAGGACCATGAGGTTGTATGGTCCGCAGATCCGTTAAGAACTGGCGGGCGATATCTTCAAGGGTTAAAGGTTCAGATCGATGCTCGAATAGAGAACGAATACTAAAAATGTTGAGACCATAAATAGGTTGGGCTTGACTAACCCAAGGCAGTAAGGCTCGAGCCTCACTGATAGAATTGATAAAAAATAGCGGTCGCTTAGTACCATTGGAACGCAACCCCACTAGAGAAGAAGGCGCGATCGCTTGTTGGCTGCTTAAAACTGCTGCCAGTTCTCGCATGGTTTGCGTCTGAAATAAGGCTGTAATGGGCACTGGGGACTGTAGGATTGCTTCAGCTTCCGCACACAGTTGAGCTGCCAGCAAGGAATTCCCCCCCTGATCGAAAAAGTTATCATGTCCCGTCATCCTTGGGCAATTGAGAAGGCGCTGGCACAGGTTGACCAGTTGCAGCTCAAGTACGCTCTCTGGCTCAGGCTTGTCAGGAAATGATACAGATGCTGATATGGCTTGAGGCTTGGGCAAAGCCCGACGATCGACTTTGCCATTGGCGTTGAGGGGGAGAGTCTCCATTTCCACCACCGTTGATGGCACCATGTACTCGGGAAGCTGCTGCTTTAACTGTTGGCGTAAGGTGTCTGGATTCAGGCTTTGTGTTGTATTTGGCACAACGTAGGCTACCAAACGTTTGTCCCCTGGTTGATCCTCTCGCACAATCACGACGGCTGTTTTAACGGTGTTGAACTGGGCGATCGCCGTTTCAATCTCCCCTAATTCAATGCGGAAGCCCCGTAGTTTAACTTGATTGTCTAATCGCCCCAAAAACTCCACGGCCCCATCCGGCAGATATCGCACCAAATCTCCGGTCTTGTACAGCCGCTCTCCCAACTCTCTAGCAAACGGGTTGGCGACAAACCGCTCAGCCGTCAACTCAGGACGATTGAAGTATCCTTGGGCTAGACCGTCACCACCGATATAGAGCTCACCAGGGATACCCATGGGCACAGGCTGGAGCTGGGAGTCCAGAATGTAGGTTGTGGTGTTGGCAATGGGGCGACCGATCGGAACAGACTGGTCGGTTGGGAGGGGCGATGGTATGGGGTGACAGCAGGTAAACGTGGTATTTTCTGTGGGACCGTAACCGTTGATCACGGTGCAGTGGGGGAGCTGTTCCACTGTACGCTGCACATGGGGAACGGAGAGGACATCTCCACCCGCTAGCAGGTAGCGCAAGGATTGGAACCAATCCAGGCTGTGATCCACGACCAGGTGAAACAGTCCTGAAGTCAACCATAGAATCGTGACTTGGTGGTCTGATACCGCTTGACCGATGGTTCTGGGGGTGGGAGTGGATTCTGGAAATAGCACCAGTCGCGCACCATTGAGCAGCGCCCCCCAGATTTCTAAGGTGGCAGCATCAAAGGCGATGGGGGCAAGCTGGAGAAACGTATCCTTGGCGGTAATATCCAGATAGTTCGTTTGCTTGACGAGGCGCACGACTCCTCGGTGGGGAACACACACGCCCTTTGGTTTACCTGTGGAACCAGAGGTGTACATGACATAGGCTAAATCCGTGGCTGTCGTCCCAACAGGTAAGTTAGTGTTTGGTTCAGTCTCCAGCCCTAAATCGGCAACATCCATCGAGATCGGTTGAATTGAGGCTGGTAGAAGACCGATGGCGTTGAACTGCTTTGCTAAAACGCTTGTTGTCAACAACACGGAAACCTGAGTGTCCTCCAGCATAAAGCCCAGGCGTTCTTCTGGATAGTTCGGGTCGAGGGGGACGTAAGCGGCTCCTACCTTGAGGATTGCCAACAGACCAATTACCATAGCAAAGGATCGGTCTAGGCACAAACCAACCAGGGTGTTGGGTTCCACATGGAGCGATCGCAATCTATGGGCAAGCTGATTCGCCCGTTCATTCAACTCTTTATAGGTCATCTGCTGATTAGCTAACACCACGGCCACCGCATCAGGAGTGCGTTCGGCCTGCTCCTCAAAGAGCTGATGAATACATTTGTCCCGTGGGTAGTCAGTCTGGGTCTGGTTCCACTCCACCAGCAATTGATGGCGTTCGGCCTCAGTTAGCATGGGTAACGTGGCAATGGACTGAGTTGGGGTTGCCACAATACTCTGACACAACACTTGAAAATGCTGAATGAGATGATCAATGGTGCTATCGTCAAACAGGTCCGTGCTGTACTCCAAGCTTCCTTGCAATCCACTGTCAGACTGTTCTAGCAAAAGCGTTAAGTCAAATAGGGCGGTGCCCTTCTCCACAGGTAGTGATTCAATCTCTAGCCCTGGCATTTGCAGTTCATCGGCTGGAGTATTCAGCAAAATAAACGCCACTTGAAACCAGGGGGAGTAGCTCAAGTCCCGCTGAATTTGGAGCTGGTTCAGGACTTCCTTGACGGAGAAGTCAACTTGGGCGTAGTGGTTGAGGGCGACTTGTTTGAGTTGAGCCAGCAGATCAGTAAAAGAGTGGCCATGGGAGAAATCGCTGCAAAATGGCACTAAATTGGCGAAACAACCAACTGTGTCTTCCAGCGCTGAGGCGGCATTACGGCTACCAATTGGGGAACTCACCACCACCTTTTCCTGGGCTGTGTAGCGATGGAGCAGGATGGAAAAAGTAGTCAGGAGGGTCATAAACAGGGTGGTGCCATGGTGCTGGCTCAGCGCTTTTAGATCTTGAAGCAAGGCTGCATCGATGGAGAACCGTTTTGTTTTGCCCTTGAAACTCTGGCTTCCCGGACGGGGGCGATCGCTGGGCAGTTCCAGCAGTGGCGATGCCCCAGCTAGATGCTCAGTCCAATATTGCACCAGTGTGGCTTGCCGATCGGGTTGCTCCACCAATGACCGATGCCACAGGGCAAAGTCGCCGTACTGGAGGGAAAGATTCGAATTGGGCAGCGGCTGATGGTCAACCAAGGCCGTGTAGATGGAACCCAAGTCTCGTCGCAAAATGCCCAAAGACCAACCATCCGTAACCAGATGATGGGGGGTAATGGTGAGAATGTGTTCTGTCGGCTCAATTTGCAACAGGCGAACCCGGATGGGCAGGTCTTGGGATAAGTCAAAGGGAGCACGAGCTTCTGCTTCAATCCAGGTTTGAATAGCGGCTTCTGTGTCTTCCGCTTCCCCTGAGGCCATCTTTTCTGCGGGTAGGGACAGAAGCGCTTGGGGTAACAGGTGCTGCACGGGTAAGCCCTGAATGACTGGGAAGATCGTGCGGAGTGCTTCATGGCGCTGGATCAAGACGTTGACCGCCGCCTCTAACGCGGGGATATTGAGGGTACCTCTGAGGCGAAAAGCCATGGGCAGATTGTAGATGGGGCGATCGCCAGCCTGTTGCTGCATCAGCCACATCCGTTCTTGGTAAAGACTCAAGGCAAAGTCATTACTGCGAGCAATGGGTTTGAGAGGAAGGAGTTGGGACGCAGAAACCTGGGCCTGGGCCTGTTCAATACGTTGAGCCAGGGCCGCAACGGTACCTGCTTCCAGCACGGTCTCCACGGATAAGCCAATGGCAAAAGCATCTTGAATCCGAGCCACGATGCGAGTGGCCTGCAACGAATCTCCCCCCAATTCCGCAAACACATCATGAATGCCCAGGGCCGTGGTCGTATTCAGAACCTCTTGCCAGATACGGACTAGTGTTGTCTCAACGGGAGTGCTGGGCGCAATGAATTCTCTAAGCGAGAATTGAATCGTGGCAGGTGCTGGCAACGCTTTCCGATCCACTTTACCGTTGATATTAAGCGGGAACTCCTCCAGAATTACAAACGTGGCAGGGACCATATAGTCTGGCAGCGTTTGACCGAGGAATTGCCGCAGTTCTGCCACCAAAACTTGATCCTGGTCGGGCTGGTCGGTTCCGGGTGCAGAGGTGACTTCAGGCACAACATAAGCCACAAGCTGTTTGGTGCCGGGATGATCCTCCCGTGCCAGTACCACTGTGTTGCGAACGGCTGGGTGCTTGACTAGAGCCAATTCAATTTCCCCCAGCTCGATCCGAAATCCACGAATTTTTACCTGAAAATCGATACGGCCAAGGAATTCGATCGTGCCATCAGGTCGCCATTGGACGCGATCGCCCGTTTTGTAGAGATAGGGCGAGGTCCCATCCTGGTCGAAGGGATTGGGGATAAAGCGCTCTGCCGTTAGTTCCGGCTGGTTTAGATATCCTCTAGCTAAACCGTCTCCGCCAACATAGAGTTCTCCTGGGGTTTCCACACCCACAGGCTGCAAAAACTCATCCAAAATATAGACTTGGGTGTTGGCGATGGGGCGACCGATGGAAACGGTTCCGGTGGTAGATTGGTCCCGTGGGATCGGATAGCAGCAGGTGAAGGTCGTGTTTTCCGTGGGACCGTAGCCATTGATGAGCTGGCAGTGGGGCAACTCTTCAAGAACCCGCTGAACATGGGGCATGGACAGTACATCTCCCCCGGACAAGAGCTGGCGCAAGGGCTTTAGATCTTGGAGCCGCTCATCAACCATCAAGTGGAATAAGCCAGCCGTTAGCCACAGCGTTGTTACCTGATGTTGTTGAATTAGTGTTCCTAACGTCTCCAGGTTGGGTAGGTTGCCTGGAAGCAACACCAGTTTGCCCCCGTTGAGCAAGGGACCCCAGATCTCCAGCGTTGCAGCGTCAAAGGCAATGGATGCCATTTGTAAGAAAACCTGGGTGGAATCAAACTGGACATAGTCTGTTCCCTGAACAAGGCGGGTGACACCTCGGTGAACAACGCAAACCCCTTTGGGTTTACCCGTAGATCCGGAGGTGTACATCACGTAAGCCAAAGAGTCTGCCGCTGCCCGATGGATGATGGGGATAACAGGACAAGAACGAACTGTTTGCCAATCCTTCTCTAAATTAAGAATCTGGAGTTGGAGCCGAAGCGTTGCCTCGGGGAGTTGATGCTGCCACTTATCCTGAGTCACCAGCACCTCGCATTGGGCATCGTCCAGGATGGTGGCAATGCGATCGCCAGGAGCAGAGGGATCGAGAGGAAGATAAGCCGCACCTACTTTCAGGATGCCAAGCAAGGTAACGATTAGCTCAATACTACGGTCCAAATACACTCCCACAATCGATTCCAGGCCAACGCCCAGGCTTTTCAGATAGTGGGCCAGTTGATTGGACTGTTCATCCAGTGCTCGGTAACTCAGAGTCTGATCTTTGAAAACGAGAGCGATCGCCTCAGGGGTTTGACGGGCCTGTTCTTGAAAAATCTCATGGACACAGCTTTCTCTTGGATAGAGATTTACCTTGCCACACCATTCTGATGGAATAGGGAAGATGGAATGGTCAGGAAAGCCCTGGTGAAGGGACTCAAAGCTCGTGGAGGTGGATGCCCCATCATTCTGTCGTAAGGTTTTTGCAGAAAGACCAGTCATATTTCTTATAAAGTTACTCTAGGTAAGAAGATAGAGGGAGCAAATTGACCTTAAAACTATAGCGTTCAAAGATAACTGTTTTTCCCAAAAATAATGATGGTTTGTACAATTACTCATGAAAGCTTTAAATCTTTTTGAGCTATTTAAAATAAGTTTGTGAATAGTACAAGGGAGTGTATGAAGGTTAGAGCGATCAGAAAATTCAGTGATTGCTCCTGTCTATCAGGATTTGTTTTTTGAGTAGAGAATTCTACTTTAAATAGTAGTCAAATATAGGGTTCAGTATTAGAGTGATTTCCGAGAAAAAATATACCGCTGTAGGGTGCTGTTAGCGCCAGCGTAACGCACCGCAGGTTGGCAATTTTTTTACAAGAAATGGCCTAGAGTGCTCTCACACCTTGACCTTAGTTTTGCCCATTTCCTCTCTCTGTTCCTCCATGGCTATTCCTAGATAATACCCAAAACTAGAATAAATGGAACTCCACGATAAGTAATTTTCTAATATCAAGACTGGTTCTTTATGGTTTGATGAAGTTCTTGTGTCACTGGAGATAATTCAGAGAGTGGTGCTGAGAACACTGGCTAATGTGCAGAATGCTTGAGAATGCTTGAGCCCATGTGGCGATCGCGCTATGGCCTGATGTGGTAACGACCGAGAAGAGTATGGATCATCGATCCTCTCCTCTCGGTCACTGAGTGATTCAGACCAAATGAATGAAACACTAAGATGGCCTGACTAAGTTACGCTGGTGAGTTATGCAAATACAGACTGGGGAGCCGTGGGGAGGGTATCTGCCGCCGCATCGCCAGGAATCTGGAAGTATGCATCCACCATGTCAATCTGGCTACCATCGGCCTTGTTTGCAGCACCGTGCTCAATCAACACGTTGCCGTACTGATAAACGGCACGCTCCTCATAAGCCGTGTTCAGGCTCATCACACCTTGGGATTCCAGGGACATCAATTCGCCCTTGTCGGTTGCATGGTTGGCATTGGCATCTTGCCACAGGACCAATCCACCTGTGAGGATTTCCTGCTTACCAATCAAGCCATCGCCATCAGTGTCGTAAGTTGCCAGCTTGGCGAACCCTTCGCCGACTTCGCCGCCAAATAGCTCGGAGATATCGTCGATGACACCATTGCCATTGCTATCTACCGCGAGGAATGCATCTTCGCTAGAGAGCCAACCGGACTCGATGGGAGTCCCATTGCCCAAGAGGTCGAACTTACCTTCAGTGGCACCCATTGCAGTGGTTTGAACGCCGTCGCCGTTGAGATCAAGGGCGATCGGGCTGAAGAAGTCATAGTGGGTTTTGTCTTTGATATCCACCGTTAGATGACCGTCCTTCAGGCAGTCTGCATCTCCAGAAACCAGCTCTACGGAGAAGCTCTCAGTCCCTTCGTAGTAACCGAAGCGGTTCGGTGCGTCATTGTCAACGGTGACCCGCTCTAGCCAAGTCTGGACGTGGAAGGACTCAGAGACCATTTCTCCGGCGGCAACTTTGATGGTGATGTAGCCATCTTGGTCTTTGGCACCGCTCTGGTCGTAGATGGTGTAGTCCCAGCTAGCATCCCCAGGGCCAACTGCCACTCGGTCATCACTGGTATCTCCGGCACGACCTTGTGCAATGAAGCCATAGGTGGTTTTGATAACGTGGCCACGGCTATTGCGAGTATCGTAGTAGCCACCCCACATAATGTCCTGATGACCAGCCTGGTGATCGGTAGTTGCCTTCGCCGAACCGTCGTTTACCTTGATGGTGAAGTAACGATCCTGATGGCTAACATGGTCAAGCTCAACCCGGTATTGACCTTCATCACCTTCATGAATGGTGGAGGTACCCACCAACTTAGCACAAACTTCTTTGGGGGCTTCAGGATTAGTGTAGCCACTCATGTCGCTATCATTAGCACCACCGGCCTCAACGGTGACAGTGTTCTTGTATTCGCCAATATTGGTTTCACCAGGAACCGTGATGTCTAGCTTTTTTAGCTTGAAGGCGTCGTAACTATGACCTTCGCGGGCAGAGATCACTAGAGTATCGCCTGTGAGTTCATCAGCATTAAAGTCAGCCCAGCGATCGTGCCGACCACCATGATTATTTTCCTTGGTCAGGCCGTCCAAGATACCTCTGCTCAATTCGGTAATATCGCCATCGCGATCGCCAATCCAAACTGAGACATCACTGTCACCGCTCACATAGTCGAGGAATGCGCGATCGACGGTTACGTCTTGATCAAACTCAAACAGGACATAGTCAACGCTACCACGGTTATCGATGCGGTGAGAGGAGCCACGCTCGAACTTATTGGTGACACCCAGACCACCCCCGTAAGCACCGAGGTAAGCCTTGTCAAAGTGTCCATTCTTTTGGCTAAAGGCACTGACATCAACCGATACGCCTTCGGAGATGAAGGAACGAATGTTGCCCATGCGCCCAGTTGTGCTGCTGCGGCCCGTCAAGTGGAAACTAACATCATTGGCAGGTGTGGCAGTGGTTAAGTTTTCAGCCGCGAACGTCTCAGAGGTATACAACCAAGTCTCACCTGCACTGAGAATACCATCGCTACCGACATCACTTGATTCAACTAGGGTGGGTCGGAAGTCATCGCTGCTATCGCCAGGAGTACCGTGGTCGTCGTTGACCATAACTTCAGCCTGGGTAAAGGCCACGTTACCTGTGTTGGTTACGTTATAGGTGAAGGTAACATCATCGCCAGCAGCGATTTCAGGGAGGTTGCTGGAGTCGGTGACATCGACATCAATGCCGTTGACAAACTTCTCGATATCGATGCCGGGGTTTGCCTCTTGATAGCCAAAATCTTGCTCTAGGTTCTCCCCACCAGCGGGGAAGTTGGTCACCATGGACATGCCGTCCAGTTCAGCATCGGGGTCACCCGTTTGAACGAAATCACCGGGCAGGGTATCCTCATGAACCATGACCGTGTAATCACTGGGGGTCACCCCTTCAAATAGGTAGTTACCGTCACCAGCAGTCACTTCTGTATCGACAACTGTGTTCGTGGCCTTGTCGATGAGCTTCACGGTAACGCCGTTGATGCCAGCTTCACCATCATCTTGGATGCCGTCGCCGTCGTTGTCGAACCAAACGCGATCGCCAATGGTTCCCAACTGCTGATAGCCGAAGTCTTGCTCCAGGTTCTCACCACCAGCAGGAAAGTCGGTGACCCTGGACATGCCGTCTAGTTCCGCATCAGGGTCACCCGTTTGAACGAAATCCCCAGCAGGCAGGGTATCCTCATGAACCATGACCGTGTAATCACCGGGGGTCACATCTTCAAATAGGTAGTT
>JBFRWC010000139.1:0-6111 GCA_051439365.1 Leptolyngbyaceae cyanobacterium | reverse complement strand
GTGTTGCTTAATGTGCCTACCTGCCTAGCTTGAAAAATTTGGAGCGGTGACGACAGGTTCTAAAGTAAACATCCGGATGTAGAAACTGGGATTCGTGCCCCTCCCGAAAATGCCGAAACGATGCCCACTTGCCCACGAAAATTCCTACTTTTGTGATTGTGGGACTGGTAGAGATGCGATGGCGCAACACCACTCCGGAAAGAGATCCCTTAATATTCAATCCCCATTTGGGCCGGAATCCCAGCTTTAATCGGGTGCTTAATCCGGGTCATTTCGGTGACTAAATCCGCTGCATCGATTAAGTCTTGGGGGGCATAGCGGCCTGTACTAACCACATGACAGTGGACTGGACGGGCTTGGATTCCAGCCAACACCGGGGCCAGGTCCAACCGGGCTTTCTTGAGGGCGATGTGCAATTCATCCAGCACGACTAGGGAAATCCCAGGATCAGCAATGTAAGTGGCAGCGGTTTGCCATGCTTGCTCGGCCATTCGCAAGTCCCGTTCTGGATCTTGGGTTTCCCAGGTAAAGCCGCCGCCCAAGGTATGAATGGTGACGGGAAAACCCTGGGACTGGAGTTTTTCGAGCATGAGGCGATCGCCATCCGGGAACGCACTATCATTTTTGCCAAATTGCACCACCGCTACCCGCAAATCATGGGCCAAGTGGCGATAGACCATATTCATAGCTCCGCTGGTTTTGCCTTTGCCCAAGCCGGTGAACAGGATATACAAACCTTTTTCATTGCCTTGGCGCTTGGCCCTGGCTTCATCTTTGGCCTGTTTGATTTTTTGGAGCCGTTCCTGCTCTTGGAAGGATGAGGAGCGATCGCTCGGAGCATTGGCAGATCCATTCTTCATCTCAACCATGCTATTTTGTTGTGGATTCGCCATCTTGCTTCCCCGTATTTTACTCTTAAGTATGTATTCTAAAACTGTATCGTGTTTGGGGTAGTGTGTAATGGCGAGTTTTTAATGCATTAGTACCTATTTCGCACACTAGAAAAAGCCATTGCTTTAGGAAGTCTCACAAAATAAGACCGGAGACTTTTAGGGGATTGGGAGTATGTCCGCTCACCCCCTAAAAGTCTCCGGAGCTTTAAGGGTCTATGCCCTCAGAGCTAGAGGCTAGGATTAGGATGCTTTGAGAGCTGCTAGGACGGCATCGTGAATCACTCCGTTGCTAACCACAATGCCCTGGTTATCCACCAATTTGGCACCTTTGGAGAAGTCGAGAGGTTTGCCGTGCATGTCGGTGACGCGACCACCCGCTTCTTCCACCACGATCGCCCCAGCGGCATGATCCCAGATTTTCTCGCGGTAATTGGGGGATTTGGGGGAAGGCAATCGCAAATACAGCGCGGCCTTACCCGCAGAGACGGCCCCATACTTGGCCTGACTGTCCATCCGCAAGGACTCAGTGGTAATTCCGGCAGCTTGAGCCACCGCATTTTGCCGAGCTTGATCACCGTGACCCGATTCCACGCTTTCCACAAAGCGAAGATTAGCGACATCACCCGGTTCTACGACTTTCAACGGCGTTTCTGTGCCACCATTCATGGGCATCATCATCGTGCCTTCACCCCGGACAGCAATGAACAGTAAGCCCGGTTCGGATTGATCGTCAAACTTGAGGGCGGGGCAGGCCACCACGCCCAGCTTAATTTCGCCTTTTTCCAAGAGCGCTAGGGCTACCGCGTACTGGTCCTTCCGCAAAAAGCCCTTGGTCCCATCGATGGGGTCCAGAGTCCAGAAGCGATCGCACGCCTCCCCATTGCCCCGATCAATCCAGTTGGTCACAGCTTCTGGAGTGGCATCAGGGACGGCGCTTTTGACAAATTCCGTCACTTGCTGGAGGCGATCGCTCATTTCCGGAGTCCGCAATTCGGCGGCATCTTCCTCACCCACGATGGGGTCATCGGGGAACGCCGCTTCGAGGGCACGACAGATTACCGCTTGGGCACCGTAATCGGCCACGGTTACGGGACTCTTGTCCTTTTTCTCAATCGCTTCGGGGGTAATGGTTTGACGGACTTTTTCACATAAACGACCCGCTGCGGCGGCAGCGGCGATCGCCACTTCACGTTCTTTCTGATAAGCCATAGACTTTAGAGTTTCCTTTATGATTAACATTCAATAACTGGCAATCAGAATCCAGGAGGATTGAAGCATCCCAGCCTCGGATTGCCCCATAGATTTTAGGAGATGGGAGAGCCAATCTCACATTGATACCTGTACCAAAGTACCCGGTTTCTAGACCAGACTCATCAAATCTCCAATAATTCTATGGAGAAGTGGGATCTGGCGCGACTCACTGGGCAGGGCTTCACCAAGGTTTTACGGTTTCTATGGCATTGCTTAATCGTTAGGAACCCTGTAGAACAGGATGGCATAGGCGATCGCTACCCACCCACATCGACGGTTTCCATCACTTCCAGCGTCCCCTCATCCGTAATCGTCCAAACGTCGTAGCGTCCGACCACATCCCCTTGGGCATCAAACTCAATGGTACTGCTGGCTCCTTGATAGTTGATCTCTTCACCATTCCGCACCAGAGCCAACCCTTCACACACATCGGTCACTTCGGTCCCCGGCGCATTGGCCACCGCTGCCACTTGGTCCTGAATCTCGGCACCATTGGTGGACTGGGCGGCTTCCGCTGCCAATACTAACACCGCCGCCGCATCCCAGGTATTGGGATCAAACACACCGGGGTCGCGATCGCCAAATGCCCCCTTGTACAATGCCGTGAAGCTATCCAGAGCCGGACCGCCCGCACTGGGAGCCGTACCAATCACGCCGCTAACAATATATTCTCCATCCGCGTTTTGGCCCACGAGTTCGCTAATCGACTCATCTTTCATGCCATCGGTGAGAATCAACTGGGTGTCCCCATCCAGCAACCCTTGTTCAAAGGCCGCTTTGAGAATCAGACTGCCGGTTTCCGGATAGGCCACCAGCATCACCGCATCCGGGGCATTGCCAAAGGCCGAAATCACCTCCGAGTCAAAGGTAGTAGCATCGGGAGCATAGAAGACGGGATCGGCGATCGCTCCTCCCAATGCCTCAAACGCCGTCGAAAAAGAGTCCACCAAACCATTACCGTAGTCATTATTGATGGCTAGCACCGCCACATTGGTATAGCCCTTCTCCTGAGCCAAGGTTGCCAACGCAATCCCCTGGAAGGTGTCTGGAGGCGCAGTGCGGAACCAGAACCCACCAAAATCCCCGGCTTTGGCCCGATCGGTAAACACGGGGCTGGTGCTGGCTGGGGAAATTTGCACCACCTCGTTACGGACGGCAATATCCACCGAGGCACTGGAGACGGAACTAGCTGCAGCCCCCACAACCCCCGCCACTTGATCTACTTCCGCCAACTTGGTCATGGCCGCAGCCCCAGCCGAGGGTTCGGTCTGATTATCTTCCGCAATCAGCGTCACGGGTTGTCCCATCACCCCGTCACAGGCATTGACCGTATCAACCAGCAAAGTGGCAGCATCCTGCATGGGACCACCATACTGGGCCAAGTCCCCGGTCACAGGCAGCAACGAGCCGATTTTCAAGCCATCGCCACCCGTGCCAGACGGATTTTCTGTGGGCGGTTGGCAGGCGGTAACCGTGAGCAGGACCGCGATCGCCATCCCAACTTTGCCCATGCCTTGGCCCAATAACAGCTTCAAGCCAAGGGGGTTTAAAGTGCTTGTCTTGTGCATGATGGAGTCACTCCTCTTATTCAATCGGGGTTGGATATTAAATACTAACGATGATCATGCCTGTAGGATAAGCCGAAAGTTGCCTCAAGGCACTACCCACTGTCAGTAGGTCTCTTGATCAGGCGATCGCCCCATCACCATCATTCGTGGGTAAGTCGTGGTTTGCGTGATCGTTCTGAAATATAGTTTTTCGATGTAGTCAACGGTAGTGAAACATGCCGACCCCAGAACGGGCTCTTGCTTGTGTCCGAGTCTGCCAGATGCTCTCGGATGGATATCATGTCACAACGTAATCAGCCCATACAGTCCGCCATCACCCAACCTGATATTGGACAATGGGAACTAAGTATTTAGTCCAAGGATTTGCCCATGACATCAGCCCAACCGCCTCGGCCCAAGCATATTGTTCTCACCTCCCATCCCACCCATTTTGGCGAAAAACCGCTGCCAATTCAGTGGGGGCATTCGGACCCGAATCAGCGCGGCCCCGTGATCGCTACTTTGGGCAATCCGGCCCATCGCAATGCCATCGGCACCCACTCTGGCGGCTATGCGGTGTACCGAGCACTGGCGATCGCCAGTGGTTCCCTGGACCTCAACCACCGCGCTGATTTAACCAACACTGCCCCAACGGTCTCCATTGGCCCTCACCCTAGTTGGAGTATGCCCGATAAAATTATCTCCCTCGATCCCTTTGGTGCCCTGGATCATGACATGTTTGCCGATCTCCGCACCCAAGGTTACGATATCCGTCCCTCCATTGCCATCACCAAAGCCCATATCAATATTCCCGAACTACAAGCCGCAGTCGAATCAGGACGAGTTAAAGTAGATGGCAAAATTCTCAAAGATAAGGGTGAACTCGTCGCCACTAAAGCCGCCATTGAACCCGTGTGGTATCTACCTGGGATTGCCCAGCGGTTCGGGGTGAAGGAAATGGACTTGCGTCGGATTTTGTTCGAGCAAACCGGGGGGATGTTTCCTGAACTGGTGACCCGACCCGACATACAGGTGTTTTTGCCGCCCATTGGTGGCCACACAGTCTACATTTTGGGAGAGGTGGAAGCCATTACTGATCCCGATCGCCCCCTCTCATTGCGCATTCACGACGAGTGCAACGGGTCTGATGTATTTGGCTCCGATATTTGTACTTGCCGCCCCTATCTGGTTCACGGTATTGAGGTAGCGTTGGCCACAGCCCAAGCTGGGGGGGCTGGGGTGATTATCTACGCTCGTAAGGAAGGACGGGCGTTGGGGGAAGTAACGAAGTTCTTGGTATACAATGCCCGGAAACGGCAGGAAGGGGGCGATCGCGCTGATACTTATTTCACCCGTACCGAATGTGTGGCGGGAGTGCAAGATATGCGCTTTCAGGAACTCATGCCCGACGTGATGCACTGGCTGGGCATCCGTCGCATCGACCAGTTTGTCTCCATGAGTAATCTGAAATACGATGCCGTGGTGAATTCGGGGATTGAAATTGGGGAGCGGATTACTATTCCTGAAGATCTCATCCCGGCGGATGCCCAGGTGGAAATCAATGCTAAGAAAGCAGCAGGATACTACACCGAGGGGCAGATTCCTGACAGTGATGTGCTAGCCCAAACCATTGGCAGACCATACCAGGAGGATGGCTAAATCGTGAGGTTGCAGCAATTGAAAATTCGGAACGAAATTAGGTCTTTTGGGCAGAGTGACCCACCTCAGAGGTTAATCATTACAACGAAGGTACGTAGTTTCAGTGGCCAATTGAAGCGATTTACCGCCCCAAAATTTTGAATTTCCAATTGCTGCATCCCAACAGACCTCCTTGAATTTGTTTAGGCCATTTCTTGTAAAAAAATTACCAACCTGCGGTGCGTTACGCTGGCGCTTTTCTGGTATGCCCTTTGGGCTATACATCACCCTACAGCGGTATATTTTTTCTCGGAAATCACCTTAGAGGCGATCGCAAAACCGGCTCGTTCGAGCAACCCATCCAACACCCTTCAAATCAAGAAGCCGGGGGCTAAAGTCGGCTTCTTCCAATGATGCTGTCCATTCTGCGATTCTTCAACGAGGAATGATCGCAGAATGGACTAATCTCACCTCAAGGCGAGCCCCCGTTGCAAGATTAGGAATCGATTTTCATCTGAGCCTGGATCAAATCCCACACATGCAAGACCCCATCCAACCAGCTTTGGCAGAAGAGAACGCGACTTTCGCCTCGCACCGCTAGCAACTGAGCACAGTCCTGATCGCAAGCACACGTTTCTTTAGAGCAGCCCTTGGTTTCCAAATAATTCCACAGATACTTCAATGCATCCTCATCGAGTGCAGCCGCTAAGGGGCGGACTTGCTCAAGGTGATGGAAATCGTCGTGGGACAGAGACGATGCAGTGCGTAAACCGAGTTCGTAG
>JBFRWC010000138.1:0-5999 GCA_051439365.1 Leptolyngbyaceae cyanobacterium | reverse complement strand
CCCGTCACTCTCTCGACGCAGGAGCGTCTTTTTCCCTGAGACTTCCAAGACGTAACCGTAGGCACGAGATGCGCTATCAACATCGTCACTCAGCTTTTGTAACTGAATCGTGTCACTGTCAAGATTGAAATCCTTAATGATGGCATGGTCCCTGTCCTTCCCACCGTTGTTGGCATAATACGTCTGAGTACTATTCCCCAAAATAAATTGGTCCGCACCAGCGCCACCCACTAAGATATCTTTTTCCCTGGAGCGATCGCCCCCGTTGGCAGTATCCCCATCTCCATAGGCATCCAGATAATCATCTCCGTCCAATCCAAACAGTCTGTCGTTGCCGCCGTAGCCGTATATCTCGTCAGCCTCATTGGTGCCTTTAAGCGAACGGTTGTGCCCTTGATCCCCGTAGAGGGTAGATTGTTCAACGGCGATCGCCTCACCATCAACTAAAACCATCCCCCGATCATCTTCCTGAGAAATTCGTAGTTTTTCCGCCTCACTTAAGGGTATGTCCAATACCACGGCCTTAAACAATTCCCCTTCATCTCCTAGAGTATCCCCTCCGTTGGCATGGAGTAGGGCATCAATGCTGTGACCCATTTCTTCAATCACTACACCAACGACTCCCACCAAGGGATCACACCAGAGATCCATCTTTTGCTGGGCTAAAGACTCTGCCAAATAAATGGTGTTGGTTTGGGTGGAATAGGCCCCTTGGGCACCGTTCATGGCCTCATGCGGTAACACGACTAGATCAGGCCCATTCGTGAACTGGCCATTGCTCCAGTCTTGTAGCAGTGCGTTAAGTGAGGAATGATCAGCCGCAGTCTTAAATGTGGTGGAAAGAGAATCGATCGCTGTTTCTGACTGGGCAAACGTGACCAATTGTTGTTTCACGGCCCCCAAGGCTAGCCCTAGTTGGGCACTATCACTTAGGCTAGGGGATAAACTCTGATCGTAACTAACGGAAAATGGAAACGAACTGACATCACTGTCTAGTATTGCGCTCATCTTTAGCTTCTCCTGTGTGTTCTGACTTTGCGTGCGTTGAACTGGTTAGCTTGGTAGATGAGCACCCTGTTGCTACTGTTAGTCTGGCTCAGTGAACGCTGATCCTAGAAGTGGAAAAATGCTGAACTCACAAACAAGATTTAATGAAGAAAGATTAATCTGCAATCTATTGCAACGCTTTGAATGACAGCGACAAAGTACTTATTCTTGACTTCAGATATCTTTACGTGCCCAGTGGAGGATGCTTGAGATTGCAGCGGTGTGGGAACTTAAAAAGGCATTACTACGTCCTTGCAAGTATTAGGTCCACTCTTCTTAACAGCCTATCTACTTCCTCTGACCGTTCTGTTCTGGCTCCTCCGTAGAAGTGCTTGTATGGGGTGGTTCAGAGATTTACAAAACTTAAATAGGGTAAATCTAATAGCAACCCGGTTAATCACTCTGCGATGCGATGTGGACAAAACTCGTGAGCACTAGTTGCTCCTCGGTAATGTGCAGCCGCAGAATCCGAGCAGTGATCCCTTGGGCTTCCAGTGTGGTAAGACTGTGCTGTTGGCCAAGTCCAGTAAGAGCGCCTTCAATCAAGGCGAAGGGAAACTCGATCCCATTGGCAGTGAGGCGGGGTTCAACGAGCTGTAGCTGGGTGCCTTGCACGACAGTTAATCCGGTGGTCAGCTCAATGGCCAGACTTTCCTGGGTGCGAGGATTAAGCAGAGTTGCGGCAAATTGGAGGCGATCGCCCTCCAGCAACCTCACCTCTGGATCCAGTAGCCTTGCTTGCTCGACTTGCCCCAGCGTACCACCCAGTAGATTAATACTCATCACTTCCAGTTGCTCGATGACAAGGGGCGATCGCAAGGCTCGGTCAATGTCTGCCTGGGTCAGAACTAAGTTGAAAGCGGCTTGAAAGGGTTGGTCAAACTCGATCTGACCTTGGCGTAGGGCCGTCATATCCAAATCCACTGGATCGGTTTCAATATCCAGGGTGTCAATGCGAACTTCTGGAAGCAGGTACAAGCCTCGTCCAGCTAGCCGAAACCGATCGAGTTGTCCCTCTAACAATTTGTAGTTGGGTGTAGCATCGATCCGGATAGCGAGCGCCTCCACTGCCTCTAGCTGCTGTCGGATTTCTCGTTCTAGCAACAAATCTGGGGCAACTCCCACCAGGGAAAAGAGGCTCGTCAAGGTGGTTAATAAAATGGCGAGGGCGGTCATTGGCAAGTAGTCCTATTTACACAACTGTCTGCTGAGCAAGCCGTTTCCCAGAATATCCCATACACTGGTCGTGTACTCGCTTATCCTACCGTTTCCCAAGCCTAGTCTATGTCTGTTAATTGGTGTGGCGATCGCTGTAATTGCATCATTTCCTCCCTGTCGGCTCCGAAGCTGGCCCTACTCTGGAAAGTGTTAGTGCTGGTGCTGATGTTTGCTGGATGTGAGTTTGTTGTGGGTCACATGAGCCACAGTTTGGCCCTACAAGCGGATTCCGGCCACATGCTTTCGGATGGGTTGGCGTTGGCGATCGCCCTGGGGGCGACTTGGATTGCCCGTCGTTCAACCCCATTGCGAATCCTTACCTCTCCGCACTCCCGGATTGAACTATGGGCCGCTTTAATCAACGGGTTGGGACTCTTAGTAATGGCAGGTCTGATTGCCTGGGAAGCCTATTGTCATCTACAGGAACCCCCCACTGAGATTCTTAGCATTCCCATGCTGATTACGGCAGTGATTGGATTGGTGGTGAATGGCATTAACGTAGGGCTGCTCCACGGTAGTGATACTCAGGATTTGAACCTGCGGGGGGCACTGCTGCATGTGATCGCGGATGTGATTAGTTCTATCGGGGTGATTGTGGCAGCGATCGCCGTTTGGATTTGGGGCTGGACCTGGGCCGATGGGGCGATCAGCCTGGGAGTAGCATTGTTGATTGGGGGCAGTGCCTTGCCGCTGGTGCGACAATCGGTGCGGGAGTTGCGATCGCCGCCACAATCACCAACGGGGCTACCACCCCACGGCCATGACAAAACCCCACAGTCCCTTGAGGCTGTAGGGTTTTGTGAAATTGGTCAAACTGACTGGAGCCGGTTTATTCCTTCGACCAAGCGCTAACGCCGATTAAGCCTCAACTTGCTTCGCTTCAGCTAAGATGGTTTCGACGATTTTATCCGGCACTTCTTGCAGGTGGTCATACTCCCAGGAGAAAGAGCCGACCCCCATCGTGAGCGATCGCAATTCCACGATCAGGTCATAGGTTTCAGCTTGAGGCATGTAGGCGGAAACCTCATCCCAGCCTTTCCAATTGGGTTTGACATCATAGCCCAGAATCTGTCCCCGGCGGGTACTGATGAGTCGCAGGGCATTGGAGGTGTACTCATTGGGCACCGAAATCGTCACCATCAGAATCGGTTCTAACAACCGAGGCTTGCACTGTTGCATTCCTTCCTGCATCGCAAGCCGAGCTGCTTGTTTAAAGGCTTGCTCCGAGCTATCGACAGAGTGGTAGGAGCCATCGGTCAACGTCACCGCCACGTCCACAACGGGGAAGCCCAGGGGACCGTGGTTCAGGTATTCCCGTACGCCAGTTTCCACACCGGGAATATACTGCCGGGGGACCACCCCGCCCACAATCGTTTCGCTAAAATCAAACCCGGTCCCACGCGGTAAAGGACGAATGTCAAGATAAACATCTCCAAATTGACCGTGGCCTCCGGACTGGCGCTTGTAACGTCCATGAACTCCAGAGGTCGGTTGGGCAATGGTTTCTTTATAGGGCACATGAGGCAGATGAGTGGACATGGCCAGATGGTGCTTCCGCTGCAACTTATCAAGGCTGATTCGCAGATGGACTTCGCCTTGACCCCAAAGGATCACCTCGTGGGTATCACCATGCTGCTCCCAGGTGAGGGAAGGATCTTCTTCTACCAGCTTGCTAAGAGCGCCACTGATTTTCACTTCATCACTACGATTGTTCGGGGCGATCGCCAGCGCATAGACAGGCTTCAACATTTCAGCCGTGGGCAGTTCTTCTGCCTGATCCGCTTTGGGACTAACGGTTTGTCCCGTTTTCACCTCATCCAATCGACCCAGCGCCACAATGTCTCCGGCATGGGCAACAGTAAGACTCTTTTGCTGATTACCAAAGAGGGTGTACATCCCTCCAATCCGCTCACCGTTTACCGTATCCCCGTCCCGGAGCGTGCCCCGCCATAGCCGCATCAAGGAAAGCTTGCCCCCTTGCTGGGTAAAGTAGGTTTTGAGGACTTGCCCCAAGGGAACTTCCGTGTCGTCAGCAATTCCACGATTTGCGGCGGTAAGGCTAGGATCAGGCGCTTCTTTCAACAGGGCATCCAGGAGAGGTCGAGCACCATAGTCTTTGTCTGTCCGACCAATCAATACGGGCACGATTAAATCGGCACCAAGTTCCATTTTGAAATCGGTGAGAATTTCATCTTGGGAAGGTTCAACTTCTTCCAACAATTCTTCCAACAAATGATCATCAAAATCAGCCAGGGTTTCTAACATTTCCTCCCGTGCTGATTGTTCCGCATCTTTCAGGTCCGCTGGGAGGGGAATGGGATCAGCCGCCGATCCATCATGATACTGATAGGCTTGCTCGGTGACCAAGTCAATAAATCCTTGCAGATTCTCCCCTTGACCGATGGGGTATTGATGCATCACCAATGGTCGAGTAGACACCGTTTGAAGGGTCTTGAGAATCTCTTTGAGATCGCCCTGTGCTCGTTCCATTTTGTTGAGAAATAAAATGTGGGGAATTTCCCAATCATCTAAGAATTGAAACAGAGGGGCAAGGGTGAGGGCGCGATCGCTACAGGGTTCACACACCACAATCGCTGCATCGACCCCAATCAATAGATTAAAGGTTTCCTGACTAAATTCTACTGACCCTGGACAATCAAAGAAATTAAAACAAATGTCGCCGTACTCAGTACTGGCGACATTCACTTCTACTGTCATTTGGCGATCGCGGGCTTCGGGGGAACTATCCCCAACCGTATTGCCATCGACAATACTTCCCTTACGGGTGATTGCCCCTGAAACCGACAATAGGCTTTCTAAAAGAGACGTTTTTCCACTCAGGTAGGGGCCAACAATCGCCACATTCCTTGAACGAGATACAGAGGCATTTGAGACAACGGGATTATTCATAACGTTTTCCTCGCAACTATTTCCTCGCAGTTATTTGTCTTATTCTCCTACAGTTCATCCATTATCGATAGCATCTCACGATATTTAAAGGTTTTAAATAGAGCCTTCAATCATTGAGACCTCTAAATAGAAAGAACAAACCCCAGAATACAAAAAGTGAAGGAGAGACACTCAATATCCTAGACTAAAATTATGCTGGAAAAACAGCACCTTAATCCTCAACCAAGCAACCTTAATGTGAGACTAAAATACATTGAAAGTAATGCAAAAGAGTTGATCCTATCAGCATGAAAGGAGTGAATAGTCGTTATTTCGGTTAGATTGAATAGGAGTCTGTAGGGTTAAACTAGGGTATTGGGTCACAGCAAACGATTGAGATTAAAGACGACTCTCCCGCAACGAATTGAGACTATATCTGAAGCGTTCCCAACTGCATATTGAATTGACATGTTAATAGCTTAACCCGTCCATAACGCATCTAGATTTACGCAGTTACGAAACTTTGTCAGCAGTTACGAAAATTGATTACGCTGTCAGTTCATATTGCAATGTAAAGCAGGGACTCGTGAGAATCTTTACACGGAAAAGTCTGGGAGCGTGGTATCCCCGTGGTTGTAATCCGGGGCGGAAACGCGACTCGTGCCGTTTGAGCTGCCGTGATGTTGTGTTAAATTTGAGAGGTGAGTAAAGGTAAACGCCGACGTGATGAAGCACTTCTAGTGTCGGAGAACTCCTGCCAACCTAAAGCGCAGATTGCATTGCGGCTCCGAGTTGGAAGTAATGGCAGAATGCTGAGCGTACCGATCTGGCTGAGTGGTCGTACC
>JBFRWC010000137.1:0-4751 GCA_051439365.1 Leptolyngbyaceae cyanobacterium | reverse complement strand
GTGGATGAGTGGGTGGGTGGGAGAGTGGGAGAGTGGGTTGTAATACTCACCCCAACACTCAAATACTCCATCACCCCAACACTCAAACACCCACTCACTCACAATAAAAATGCACTGGTACACAGGTCAACTCAACAAATCAGAGACCATCACGCTCCCGGTCAGTGATCCAGCGCTCCTGTACGGGGCGACAGTGTTTACGACAATGCGGGTGTGGGCGCGATCGCTCGATCATCCCCTCAGCTTTTGGGCAGCCCATTGCGATCGCTTACATCACAGTATTCGGCAATTGGGCTGGGTTGAACCCGATTGGGCACAATTACGGCAGGGAGCAGAGCAAATGATGGCCCATTATCCCGTGTTGCGGATAACTCTTTTTCCGGATGGACGGGAGTGGATTACAGGGCGATCGCTGCCAGCCAACCTAGAACAATGGCAACGGACTGGGATAGCGGCATGGGTGGCTCCACCAGACTGGAGGCGATCGCTCCCTGGTCTCAAAACGGGCAATTATCTGGTCCCTTGGCTAGCATTGCAGCAAGCTCAGCACCTGGGGGATCAAGAAGCCATCCTCACGGACCCACAAGGCAATTGGCTGGAAACCAGTACCGGAAACTTATGGGGTTGGTACGAGAATCGTTGGTGGACTCCGTCCCTGAGGTCAGAGGATGGTGCGACCACTGAGATTTTACCGGGAGTGGCGCGATCGCATCTGATCACTGCTCTAAAATGGCACAATGTAGAATTACTGGAATGCGTTTGGTCCTCTGATCTGGTCACCCAGTTCGAGGCGCTCGTATATTCCAACAGTGTGCGGCATATTGTGGCGATCGCCCAAGTCCATACCCCCAATTATGAACAGCAGCCCGTGCTGGAATTTCAGTCCCAGCACCCCAGCGTACAAGCGATCGCCGCACTGTTCCAAGCTGTCACCCCGATTCGTGACACTAGAAATTCTAATTTAGGTTAATATTAATTAACATAACTAGAATCCAGATGAAAAGGTGTAGCCCTAATCAAGCTGGACTATGGCAAGCGAGACCAGAACGGGCAAAGTCATAGTTCAGGCTAGGTTGGGCGCATAAAAAACTAGGAGGGAATGACCCGGTGAATAAGCGGTGGAGAAATGTGGGGCTGTATGCCCTTTTGGTTGTAGTGGTGCTGTTTTTAGGGGCAAACTTAATCGGTCCCCAGCAGCAGGTTCGCACTCGCGTACCCTACAGCGAGTTTTTGGCCAACGTGGAAGCAGGCAAGGTGGCCAAGGTTGAAATCCTGCCTGACAGTAGCCATGCTAGAGCAACCGTAGACACGGGTGGCACGGTTGAGGAGCGGGTTGATGTCGATTTACCCCCCGATCCTGATTTGTTGGATACCTTAATCAAAAATGGGGTAGACATCTCCGTGTCCCGTCCGGCAGACGAAGGGGGATTTTTGCGCCTCCTGACTCCGTTGATGATTCCGATTTTGCTGTTGTTTGTCCTCTTCTTTGTATTGCGCCGTGCCCAGAATGGCCCCGGCAACCAGGCAATGAACTTCGGTAAGTCCAAAGCGCGGGTACAAATGGAGCCTCAGACTCAGGTGACATTTGGTGATGTGGCTGGTATTGAGCAAGCCAAGCTGGAATTGACTGAGGTGGTAGATTTCCTCAAGAATGCCGATCGCTTCACCGCTGTCGGAGCGAAGATTCCTAAAGGTGTGCTGTTGGTTGGCCCTCCTGGAACCGGAAAAACCTTGCTGGCTCGTGCTGTAGCTGGGGAAGCAGGCGTGCCTTTCTTCTCCATCTCTGGTTCTGAGTTTGTGGAAATGTTCGTCGGAGTTGGTGCATCCCGCGTCCGGGACTTGTTTGAGCAAGCCAAATCCAATGCCCCCTGTATCGTATTTATCGATGAGATTGATGCGGTCGGTCGGCAGCGGGGTGCAGGTCTCGGTGGCGGTAACGATGAGCGGGAGCAGACGCTCAACCAGCTTCTAACCGAAATGGATGGATTTGAAGGCAATACGGGCATCATCATCATCGCGGCGACGAACCGTCCTGATGTATTGGATGCGGCTCTGTTGCGTCCTGGTCGTTTTGACCGTCAGGTGGTCGTTGATCGTCCTGACTATGCTGGTCGTCTGGAAATCCTCAATGTTCACGCCCGTGGCAAAACCCTGTCTAAGGATGTGGATCTGGAGAAGATTGCCCGTCGGACCCCTGGCTTTACTGGAGCCGATTTGTCCAACTTGTTGAATGAAGCCGCCATCCTAGCGGCACGTCGTAGTTTCACCGAGATTTCGATGGATGAGGTCAACGATGCGATCGATCGGGTCTTGGCCGGACCAGAGAAAAAAGACCGGGTGATGAGCGAGAAGCGCAAGTCGTTGGTGGCCTACCATGAGGCAGGCCATGCTCTCGTCGGCGCATTGATGCCTGACTATGATCCAGTCCAGAAGATCAGTATCATTCCCCGTGGCCGTGCAGGTGGTTTGACCTGGTTCACGCCCAGTGAGGACCGGATGGACTCTGGGTTATACTCCCGCTCCTATCTGCAAAATCAGATGGCGGTGGCTCTAGGGGGTCGGATTGCGGAAGAGATCGTCTTTGGGGACGAAGAAGTGACCACTGGGGCCTCTAATGACCTCCAGCAGGTGGCGCGTGTGGCTCGCCAGATGGTGACTCGGTTTGGCATGAGCGATCGCCTTGGTCCCGTTGCTTTGGGCCGCCAACAAGGCAGCATGTTCCTGGGTCGAGAAATGGCCGCCGACCGCGATTTTTCCGAAGAAACGGCGGCAGCGATTGATGAAGAAGTGGGCGTTTTGGTCGCGCAAGCCTACAGCCGAGCAAAGGCTGTCCTCACGGAGAACCGTCACGTCTTGAACCAATTGGCCGATATGCTGATTGAAAAAGAGACGGTGGATTCGGAAGAGTTACAAAACGTGTTGGCTAGCAATGAGGTGAAGGTGGCAGCGATCGCCTAGCGTCCTCATATTCCGATTAGAGTTGTAACCAATCAGTAAAGCAGAAGCCGCTGACCGTATAGGGTCAGCGGTTTTTTAGTGACTGGCGGCGAACAACACAGTTTATCCAGTCAATTTACTGAGGAACAGAGTAGCATTTTTGAAGACATCCTGGCTTTTCAGACATATTCTGAAGTTCTTGTAAGCGCAATCGTACCTGTTTTGGCCTCTTCATGAGTTCTACCCTCTGACTCCATAAAGTTTCCGTAAAAACTATCATACATACCTAGACCCTCTCAGTATTTTTTGCGACCCTAGATACAGGATAGGACGTGTGCGATTCAGAGTATTCAGTTCAACAAGGTTCTTATTTAGCAAGGGGTCTAGAGACCTAAGGTTAACAGTCTAACGTTCGATCACAGGTAGTGCATTACCTCCAGTCCAGGTTTGTGGAAGCATTCTTTTTTATACTCGTACATTCCGTAGGCAAACCTGTTCTTCGCGGTGCATGCAAACTGAATAACACTCCTTAACGCTGGGTGCATTCATCAGTAGCAAGGGGACAGTCCTCACTATCGTTCGGATTCATCCAGTTTCAGCTTGGATGAGGCCCCTTCTGTACTGCTTGTGTGATTTTACTTAGGTCAACAGTTTCATTATTTGAGTCATGCCTACAAACAACTTTAGCTTATTTCTTGAGGCCGAAGACCTCCTTCTCTCTGGAGCCTATCGCATCGAATCCAACTTAGTCTCATCCGGAGGGCAACTGATTAGCCTATTTGAGCGGGGAGTCTCGGAGGGCGGAGACACCGGGACGGCTTCCTTTATTTTTGGTGGTGTCAGTGGAAACTATGATATCGCCATCACCTATTTCGATGAAAATGATGGAGAGGGCGAACTCCAACTAGCGGTGGGAGACACCACTGTTGAGACCTGGATCATGGATGACCCCACTGGTAGCGGGGGTGCCCGTGCCACATCCAAGCGTACCCGCACGATCTCCAATTTGGCGCTAACCAATGGTGTAGAGGTCGCCCTCACTGGTATCGCCAGTGACCCCGCTGGCGAATGGGCACGGGTTGATTCCATCGAGTTGATTCCCGTCATCGACCTTCCTCCCTCCCTCGCCGTCAGTGATGTCACAGTCTCGGAATCTGAGAGTCGTGCGACCTTCACTGTTTCTCTCTCCGAAGTCAGCGATACGTCCATCACGGTCGACGTTGCGACTGCTGATGACACGGCTGTGGCAGGGAAGGACTACACGGCCACAAAAGGGACGCTCACCTTTGCTCCGGGAGAAACTAGCCAAACGGTCTCGGTGGATATTACCCCCGATGAAGACATTGAAACCGATGAAACCTTTACCCTCAACCTCTCCAATGCCACGGCGGCGATCGCCGATGGCCAAGGAACGGCCACCATCAGCGATGACGATGCACCCTTCAATCTATTGATCGAGGCGGAAGACCTCACCCTCGCTGGGGCCTATCGGATCGAAAACAGCTCAGCCGCTTCTGGCGGACAAGTCATCGGCCTGTTTGAGCGAGGAGTCTCGAAAGGGGGCGAAACGGGAACCGCTTCCTTTACCTTCAATGGAGACAATGGCAACTACGATATCGTCATTACCTACTTTGACGAGAATGATGGAGAGGGCAAGCTCCAATTAGCCCTGGGAGATACGACCGTTGAAACCTGGCGGATGGATGAGCAGACTGGCAGCGGTGGAGTCAGTAGTCGCTCCCAGCGCACCCGCACGATCTCCAATTTGGCGCTAACCCAGGGGATGGAGGTCACCCTTACGGGCACGGCCAGTG
>JBFRWC010000136.1:0-4900 GCA_051439365.1 Leptolyngbyaceae cyanobacterium | reverse complement strand
CACTTTCTCCAGTTACGTCTGAGGTACACAGCAACAATATCTCTATTAACAATTAAACGGCCTGATTTTTGCAGGGGTTAACAATTCGTTAGACGGTGGGCTTAGGGAGCGATCGCCCACCACCGATTACTGGCCCCCTGATCCGCCCAAAACGAACATCCCTGTCTAGAATGGTTGGGTATGGTTTGTCGGTGTATCCAACCCCCTTGCAGTTTCGTCGGGTTTCCGTTCTTATGTTCCAGCCTAGCCAGTCGCACTCCTTCACCGATCAATTCAATGAATGGGTACAGCAACCCGTCTTCTATGCAGCGATCGCTTCCCTTGGGTTGCATGGCCTTCTGTTTGCGGCCCTCCCATCACTCTCACCCATAACGACCAGTGATGACAACCAACGAACGGTTCCAGTGATGGAATTGGGGGCTGAAGATCTCACCCGCTTGCCCAGCTTTGTGGAATTGGACACGCCGAGTCTGCCCCAGCCCAGTCTCCCCTCTGAACCCTATGACCCCTACGCTCTGGACACTCCCTTGGACACCAGCGATGACCTAGACCTAGAGCAATGGCTCAATGAATTGGAAGCTAGTCCATCTCCTTCCCCCTCCCCCGACAACATTTTTATTCCCCAACCTACTCCCTTGCCCCCCCCGGTCTCTTTGCCCAGACCATTACCTAACCCGTGGCTTTTCTCACCGCCGACTCCAATTCCGACTCCGTCTCCAAGTCCGCCCCCTGCACCGACTCCGACCCCAACTCCGACCCCCGCTCCCACTCCGACTCCGGCTCCTTCTAGCGACTCTGGTGGCAATTCCCCAGACAATGGTGCTCCACAAAGTGATAGTGGTGATGGCGTACAAAGCGAGGATGAGGCGGCATCGGACAGTGAGACCACACCAACGGAACCGAATGGGGAGCAAACTGCTGCCCGTCCGCCCACAACTGATCCGCCTCCATCTACATCCCTTGAAGCAACCCAGGCGAATTTGGCAGAGCTTCTGCAATACACTGGACCACCGGATACCGAGGCGTTGGAAAAGGCATTCAACACCGCACGAGAAAATTGGAATAAACTCATTGCAGAGCGACCCGATATTACGGCGACCGATGAGAGCTATGGTCTTAATATCATTGCAGACTATCCCAAGTTTGCCTGTTTGTTGCAAACCAATGATATCAACGTGATGGTCGCCGTGTTTGTTGATACGGCAAACCAAGTCCTCGAGACTCCTGAACCCATGTATATTCTACGTTCTTGGCGACAATGGTTTGATGATAAAGCATTGGACCTGATCCAAGATTATGAGTTTGATAATCAAACGGCAACCACCACTAGCTATCTCGTGACAGTAACGTTTGATTATGAGCCAGAAAAGTGCCCCCTAGTTCCGTCAAGCCCTGCTCCAGTCCCGGTTCCAGCACCGACTGGATCACCCCCTGAAGTCGTAGATCCTAGCTTGTCTCCCGATAATCCTGCCAGTCCTGGTTTACTGATCCCGGAAATACCACCTCCCTCTACTTCGGACCCTGTGGAGGACTCTGATCCCGTGGAGGACTCTGGTGCAGTGAATGACTCTGATCCCATGGATGAGTCTGGTATTGTGGAGGATTCTGATCCCGTGAATGAGGCTGGTATTACAGAGGATTCTGGCATTGTGGAGGACTCTGGCTCCGTGGAGGATTCTGACACGACGGATGAATCTGACATCCCGGAACCAGATTTGCCCGATGCCTCCAATCCCAATGTCCCTGAATCCTCGGATAATGGTGCCACGACACCGGAGCCATCAGGAGATGAAAGTGGGGTCAGTGAAAATGAGGATGAGGAGACTTCGGCGAATGATCCCCCAGCCGATGAATGAGCGATCGCCCAATCCCGTCGTCCCGAATTGAAGATACTCCACGGCAAAAACGGTGGTTAGAGTCAACTGGCTCTAATCACCGTTTCGGCTGTTGATATTTGAGACCCCCAGCTAGCCTGTAGAGCCTAAGCCAGATCGAGACGGCTAAGCACCAGGGGATATTGTCTCGACATTAACCATACTATAGTCATGCAAGCTCAATCGATACGGAATCTGGGCGATCGCACCATAGGATTTCCCCGCTAGGTTCGTCCACCCAGATCCGGATCAACACAGCAACAACTAAAACAGTGCAACAACCTCAGGCGATTTCCTGATCAGAAATGACCAATTGACGGTGCGTTCGCTGGCGCTAACAGCACCCTACATCGGCATCTTTTGTCTTGAAAACACCCAAGTTGTAACTTAGCGGTTGCCCAAACCCTCTTCAAAGGACTCTTTGCTCTGGCCAGACAACTTGTTGCCCAAGCCTGCTTCAAACTCTTCTTTCGTGCGACCAGCAACACCTTTGTTTCCTAGGCCTTCCTGGAACTCTTCAGCAGTGCGACCAGATACGCCACCAGCCACATCCTTGAGTTGATCATCGGAAAGCTCTACATCGGGAGTCTTATTCTCTTCAGTCATGTTTCTTTCTCCAAAGAACGAGGTTTCAGTATGGGCGAATGTCATTGCCGTAAGGGTCAAAGCCATTCATCACAGTTCTAATGTAACCAGACGCTCTAACCTTAACATTAGTATCACATGAAAAAGACATTGGTGTTGTAATCCAAAATCGTTTCGCCGATTTAAGCGAAATCTCAGGTGGTGAGTCCCCTAATTTAAGCTCAGGAGACTTTACTGATCTGGTTGGGACAATGCACTCTAATATCGGCTTGATCATCACGAGCCGATTTGAGAACGATGTTGTTTCAATCACCACTGCTGTCGGCCTCAGATCCCTACTGTAGAATAAGCCGAAGATGCAGTAGGGCGATCGCTCCTGTTGTCTGAGAACCTTCAGCTGAAAGCTGGCATGGTGCCAAGAAACAGGGGACATTTGGGGGCAGATTGCCACCGTTGAGTGTACGCTTGAGCTGTGCTCAAGCGGGATCAATTGAACCGGGCGGGAGTCATGTATGACCACTACCCGCGTAAAATTGGAACTGGGATGGCCTAGGTGTGATGAATCTAATTAAACTTGACCGTGGCGACACAAACGAAGGGGGCGTATGACAGAGATTTTACTCAAAGAATTAAGTAATGCCGATATTGATTGGATGTTTTCAGAGGGGAATACCTCCCAAGTGCCAGCGGGAACGGTCCTCGTCAAAAGCAACGAGTGTCCAGACCAGTTCCACATTATCTTGGATGGTGAGGTGTCCCTGTCAGGTCTGACCCAAGGGGAAAGCACTCCCCAAGACATTGCTCGGCTGGGCAGTAGCGACGTTTTGGGCGTCTCTCCTTTATTTAAGACAATGTTGCCGTTTGAGGCGAAGGCGGCGACTGATGTGCGGGTGTTCTCCCTCTCTCAGGAGCAGCTCGCGTCCAAGCTAGCTGCCGATGTGACCTTTAAGGCCCACTTGTATCGGGCGATCGCGCTCATCCTGTCCGATCGCCTCCGCACCATTTACGCCAGCCCCGATCAGCTCCGGTTTGCCAACAACCAGGCGGCCAAAGAAGCAATGGTGGTCTTTGGCGAGTTGCGGGACAGTGACATTGACTGGTTGATGTCTGTGGGCACCATTCAGCAGTATTCTGCCCCCGATGATTTTCTGGTGCAAGCCGGACGGCCCGTGGAAGCCCTCTACATCGTTCTCAGTGGCCAATTTGCGATTCACACATTTGAGGCCAGCCGTGCCCCGGCTCCCATTTCTGTGTGTTTTGAATGTCCTTACAAGATGGCGGATACCATGAGCGTGGTGACGAATCTGACGAAGGGACAAATGGCTGGAACCATCGCATTTCTGGACTTTCGCCCCCATCTATTTTCTATTCGGACCACAGACGACGCAATGGTGTTGCGGATCCCCCGCCCCCAACTAGCCGCAAAATTATTGCAAGACATGGACTTTTCCGCTCGGTTCCATCGGATTCTTGGCTTGCAACTGCTGGACTTGTTACGGGCTTCCGTGGGCCATGCTCATTCTGAACCTGGATCTGAAGAGTTGGACGAATTTGGTGGGGAGATTGATTTGGAAGCCCTAGAACATGCCTCCCAAGGGGCCGTCCGATTCAACTGGATGTTAAAACAGTTGGGAACCATTAGTTGATGTAATTAAAACAATGGCAGAACAGAACAATAAAACCAGCCTTTTTCGGCAGGAATCCTTAGAGCGGCTTTCATCACCGGAACAGCTTGACCAGCTGATGCAAATCGTCAACTCCCGAAGTTGGATTCCCTTAGCCTCCATGGGGGCGCTCATGGGCATCGGTCTCCTGTGGAGTATTTTTGGAACGATTTCTATTACTGTGAGTGGCAAGGGGTTGATTGTCCACCCCGAAGATAACTCGGAGGCTCTGGTTGGATTAGCGTATTTCCCCAGTTCTGAAGGACAGCAAATTGAGCCAGGAATGGACGTTTTGCTGATCCCAGAAGGCATCAGCGCCTCCCGGACTGGAGGCATCATGGGTAAGGTAGAGACCATTTCCATGCCCCCTGTGACCACCCTGACCTCGGCCCAAGCCGCGATCGCCACCGATCCCACCCCCCTCTACGACAGCCGCATCGAAGTCCTAGCCAGCCTCAAACCCAACGACGACACCAGAAGTGGCTACGAATGGTCCTCCGCCAACGGGGACAAAATGATGATTTCCCCCGGCTCCACCGCCTACGTCCGCGTCACCCTAGCCGAACGCGCCCCCATTACCTTCGTCTTCCCCTTCCTGGCCCAGGAAAGGAATGAAGAATGAAGAACGAAAATCGAACCCAACTGAGAACTCTCCCCCTCTCTGTACGGGCAATGCCACAGTGCTTGTCCCTGTAGCTACCGTGTACACACAAGTCGAACCACCCCCTCTAACTCCCCCTTGCAAAGGGGGAGGACCGGAGTTTCCCCCCTTTGCAA
>JBFRWC010000135.1:0-5973 GCA_051439365.1 Leptolyngbyaceae cyanobacterium | reverse complement strand
GTAGCAGTGATCGAGGCTGCAAGAGCAATAAGCTGAGTTCCCCCCCCACCAATCTGAGTTTGGCCACAGTCACCATCCTGTCCATACAGAGCTAACCCCAGATGTTCAGGAATTCGCAGCACTTGTTCTGGCAGGGGAGCATCTTGATTCAGCCGTTGCAACAAACCACTGTGGATCGCAGCTCCGGTGGTTAACTGGTGAATCGGAAACATCTTGTCTGAAGCAATGGCTGCAAAGGCCGTTGCTAATAGTCCCAAGGTGGGTCGTGAACCGCCTACAGGTGATTGGAGATAGGCGATCGCTCGTCCTACCATCAAGTCCTGCTCGACCGCAGCGGCGATCGCCACCGTCAGCAATTCCATCAAGCTCAAGTCTAAAGTTTGCCCCAGTGCGACCAAAGGGCGATCGACGGGATTGGGCTGCTGAATATACTCGATGAGAGTGTGATACCAGGATTGGGGGGAATTTCCCGGTTCTAACACATACTGGTATTGCTGTTGGAGAAATTGGAGTTCGGGGGGGAGGGCACTGTTATCTGGTACATGGGTATCGAGAACTTGGGCGGCGATCGCCCCCAATGCATAGGTTTGCAAGTTCACATGAACTAGGGGTATCCCTGACGACTCATCCAAGGCTGAATTAAATGGCTGATGACCATTTTCAGTGGAATTTTGTATGACTGTAGTCATGGTCTGAACCCTCCCTCAAGATAGTAAAACTGCACAACCCGCCCCAACCAGGGCACCCAGCCCGGATTCAAGTCCAATCCCCGACGACGAATGCAGAGGTCCACCTGCTGCAAATCCAGCATCACATCCACATGACTACGACTAATCATAATGTGGGCCGGACGGCACACCAGCGGATGCAAGCCCATTGGGACGTTGAGGCGACACCAACGCCGCAAGGCATTGATCCAAACGCTGATTAACTGATCCCAATCGTTGGTGGGTACAAGTGATGACGATGCCCCAATATTCGATTGTTGTGGGAAAATCCAGGGTTCTAATTGTGCTGATTGGATAGTCTCTGGGTCTATGCCGCCATCTAGCTCTAACCAAAGCTGGTGGATGGGGTCAGTTGGTGCAAGGGGAAGGCGATGGGCGATCGCCTTCAAAATACGACGAGGCAAACGGATTTCGATGGCGATCGGGTTAGCTTGCAAAAACGATATGATCTCCAACCGTTCCAACACGGGCAATAGGAAGAGTAACCCCCCAGCCTGGGTATACAGAGGAGCGTCAGAAAGCGGATAAGAGTGGGTGGATTTTGGAAAATGGGTAGCGATCGCCCGATGGGATTCACCCCCAGAAAAATTCGCCTCTGTTTGGTTCAGTGATATCTCAGTCGGATTGCCCGCATTGGATGGACTTGGAGGAATGGATTGAGATGGTTGGGCGATCGCTTGCTGGGAAGCACGAGGTTTCGCCTGGTGTGAATCGAAGGTTTCCGGCAACGATGAAACCTCTGATGGACCTGGAGTTGATAGCAAAGGGGATGGATCCTGATTAGGGGATGGATCCTGATTAGCAGACGCTGGCTGCTGTAATTGCGCCGTATTGGTTCCCCTCGGTGCTTGAGCAATAATGCCATCTGCAATAATGCCATCTGCAATAATGCCATCTGCCGTTTCAGCCCTTTGGACGATTGCCTGAATTAATGCCTGGGATTGCCCTCCCAAATTGGGGTCTAGCAGCCGTTCCGGCTGATTCCCAACCCAGAGCATTGCCGCTAGCCAGCGCGATCGCGGATCATCAGGTTGCCAGCGGGTGAGCCAGTGGGTAAGGAGGGTGTGGGTGAGTGGGTGAGTGATGGGGTGATGGGGTGATGGGGTGATGGGGTGTTTGGCCTCCTATATCCCAGAAATGCGTCGCGTTGCCAGAGGTGTTAGGGGTGAGGTGGAGGGAATGGATGAGGGTGGTGGCATTGGTGGGAGTGAGCGATTGCAGGAGTGAGGTGAGATTGTGGGGTTGACGGTGAAGTTGGTTAGTGATGAAGGTGGCGATCGCACTCGTACCCCGTTCCAGTCGAGAGAGTGATAGTAAGGTTTGGCGGTACCCGGTCGGAAGATCCAGAGTGGGCGACCAGTGGGGAACGGCGAGGGACCAGAACCAGGCAGTCGGGGTGTTGCTCTGAACCAGTTGGTGCAGCAATTGTACATGGGCATCAGCAGCATCGTGGAAGTAGACCGCAGTGGCGGCGATCGCCTGAGAATCGAGGGCATAAACCGCATCAGTGGCAAGTTGGTGCAGATGGTGTTCAATTTGGATAGATAGAGCGGTGGAGGGGCGATCGCGCCGAATTACTCCCACATTCAACCGTCGAATCAGCAACAGTTTCCCCGTTTTCTCCCCTAGAATCGATGCCGTATGCAGCGCATCTTCCAACAACAGCGCACCCCGCTTTAGCCCCAGTTGATCGGGGGCCGTGAGCCGAACATGATGGACTTGGCGGGTGGAGGGGGAAAGTGGCATGGGCTAGTTTTGGATTTTAGATTTTAGGTTTTGGATTTTAGATTTTGAATTTAACTTCTGACTGCCGACTCCTTAACTCCTAGCGCGTTTTGAGAACCGGGGTTGTTTGAAACGGCGAGGTTCGATGAATTGGACGGTGGTGTCTTTAGTAAGGGTGACGGACTGGCGATTTGGAGGAATTTTGGTAATTGTGGCCACGGCCCGGTTATCCAGTAGGTCATCCACAACACCCTCGACCGTTTTTCCTTGGAATGTGGTACGGATTCTCATGCCGATGCGGACTTTGTCGCGGTTGATAGTGAGATTGATTAAGCCACCAGGTTTAACTGATTTTTCTTCGGCGACTTGTCCGACAATCATCTCATCCACGGGAGCGTAGCTGGCCAGCAAGAGGGCAATGCGAACCAGGTCGCTGATCAGCCCTTGGGCATCGATGGACTGGGGATCAATGCGATCGTAAAGCCAGTCCACCAAGACTTGCATTTCGCGGCGATCGCGCTGATCCACCTCACCCCAACTCGGTAAGCTGGCCAACCGTCGTAGATTGACGGGTTGATCAAACTGGCTGAGCCGTTCCACCCATTCCACCCGGATTTCGGGCAACACTTCGCCAAAACGGGTATACAAACACATGGCCACCTGGGCAATGTTCTCTAATTCCTCACTGACCTGCTTGGAGACTTTTGAACGCTTGTGGCTACCGTCAATTAGGTCTCCCAACGAGAGCAAGTCTTGAGCGCGATCGCGCAGTTCTTTCCAACTGCGCCCTCTGAGCCGACCTACCTCCAACTCTGCCGTTTGCAAACGGTATGGCTGCAACACTTTTTGCTGGACTTTGACCGTCCGATAAATCGTAGCCCCAATTTGGCCTTGGTTGCCCAGTTGTTCAATGCGTGTCGCTTCCGTTGGCAGGGTTTTAGCCCGAATCGCTGCTGTTTTCAAAGCGACCAACAGAACCTCCCGTCGGTTGAGATTAGCCAAGCCTTCCAGAGCCGCTGGGAACCATTTCACCGGACTTTCCCGCAGCAGATCCACGGCATCTTGGAGTTCTGGCAACACCTCTTCATCGTCCTGCAAGCAAGCGGGGACAGCCGCAGCGATCCCACCTGGGATCAGCCCTTGGGTTGCCACTGGGGCCAGCAAATCGAGGGTACGAGGACGATAAAAGGCCAGAAACTTAACCTGGGTCTCCCAAATCATCTGCCGTTTTTGGTTGAGCGCCGCAATGCGCTGTTGCTCCTCCTCCAATAACACTTGCCCGACGGCTACATCATGCCGAGCTTCAGCTAGCTCATCCCCAATCACCTTCAACCGCTGATCCACTTGCTGCACCGTTTGAGTCAAGTCCCGCAACGCTTTCCGGCACAAATCGATGGCAACTCGATAGCCCTGAACCCGCCCTTCTAGAATACGGAGCGTGGCGATCGCGTCATCCAGTGCCTGTGTTCCCACCCCAAAAAAGGTTGCTTCATCTCCATCAGAGGGATCAGGATCATGGCGCTCTTCAAGAATTTGAATCGCAATATTATTCTCTCGAATTATTTTAAACGGTAGGGATATTCTTACTGATTCACGATTCTCATCAGGTTCTAACGAAAAGTCAGGAATCTCTAAAGCCTCTGGGTGAAAGCCAGGAATGGCTAAATCATCAATGTTGATATCTAGCCTGAGAGCATCATTAACGACTGAATATTTGTTGGCTACCGCAAATGCCTTGGATTCCAATGCTGGGGACGTTTTTAATCGTTCTGAAACTGTTGTGGTCCGAAAGGTGTAGTCTTTGCCAATGATCGGAGCCTGTTCGAGGATTTTGTCTTGGGTGGGAAATTGAAATACATTCGTCAGATCTCTCACCGTTGACAGGGGTTGGAGGGTGGCGGAGGGGGTGATCGCGATCGCCTCTGTAACTCGGTCTAAACCAAAATCCAACGGCTGTCTACCTTGATCAACTTGATCAAACCCTCTGGAGGGCTGGGGTGAAATCTCCAAGATTTGATCTAAAGTCGGTTGGGGTTGAAACTCTACCCGTAAAGGCGGTGGCGAACCTGACACCAGATCGCCAGGTAAGCGAACTGAGACGGAGGGAGACAATAGCTGAGTGTCCCTGGAAGGAACCCTAGCAATTTCTGCGGAGCTAACTGCCAATTCAGCATTTGCGATAAAAATAGGGGGAGTCCCAGGGCCTCGAACAGGCTGGCCATCATCGTCTCGAATGACGGGTTTATCACGGGTTGCCGCCAAGAAGTTTTCTAAATCTGACCGAGTGGCAACAGCCGTTTCCCCTTTCGCAATTTCCGCCAGTGCTGGGGATGTAGCAAGACGGCTGGCTTCTACGTTGCCCAACATAATCTGCCTCAGACGGTAAATATCGGTTTGGGCACGAACAAATCCCAGATCAATTTTGTCGTTGGCTCGTTGGACTTTATCGTCCAAAAATTCGATAAATTTTTCCAAACCCAGCTCACTTAACCATGATAAATCATCGGCTTGGGAGATTCGGTACAGCGCTCTAACTGTAGCTACCCTGGTTTGCCCATCTAGAGAGGTAGAGGTCCTTAAAACATTGATAATTTGTCCTCGCTCCGACTCGGTCATGCGCCCCTGAAAGATGAGCTGAGATGATGAATTGCCATCCCCAGCTTCATAGCGAATTTTACCTTGTAAATTAGCTGGAAATTCAAAGTCTTCTGGGAGTTGTCCTTCTAATGTAATGCGGCTTTCTGATCTGAGAGGAGTTTGCTCCTGTAATTCGTCCCGCAACTGTTCGATCCGCCCCACCCCAGTGGGTTTACCATCATTATCAGCAGTGGTCTCATAGGTTGCTTCTTCTGGATCGTCGGGTACTACAAAAACTTCGGCTTTGGGATTAGGGTCTTGGTAGGTCGGCGGTTCTCCTTTGATTGCGGTGACGAGGAGAGTTGCAATCTCTCTCACATAGGTCCGTCGTTCCAGCCAATCATCTCGCCGTTGCTCAAATTCCACTATTCTTTGTTCAAACTCGCCATCCACCGCTTCGGTTTGCAGCAAATTCGGTTCATACACCACTTGGGGAACAGGCACTAATATGGTGACTTGATCGCTCACCTGGCGGTTGTAGGGAGCCAGGGATGCACTCATCTGCATCACCTCATCTAACTGCTCTACGGGCACCGGAGCCACGCGAACATCGTAGTTGTCAGGAAAAAAGTATTGAGTAATTTGAGTTGGTGGCTCTGTAGTATCGTTATCCTCACTATCATCCCCACTCTCGCCATCTCCAGCATTGTCATCGGCATCGGGGCGACCCAGAATGATGTCCAAGGCCGTTTTGGGTAACAGTCCTACAGGGGGAAGAAACTGAAAGTCCGGCAATAATGTTACCAACGCTTCTCGACTCTCTAGCGCCCCCGACTCCACCAACTGTTCAGCAAACTGCTGCATCCGTGCTTGCCACAGGGCAGGATAGCCCAACCGACTGATCAATGGCGTGGCTGGACGGGGCGATCGCAATCTCCCACCC
>JBFRWC010000134.1:0-10876 GCA_051439365.1 Leptolyngbyaceae cyanobacterium | reverse complement strand
AGCCAGACCTGACCACTCATCCGGCTCCGTCCGAGCACCAGCCTTGACCCAAACATCCACCGTTACGATGGGAACCGTGGAAATCTTGTGGTGAATAACCGTTAACCCATTTGATAGTTTGTGAATGGTGCCGGGGAAGAAAAAAGGAGAAGCGTTCAATGGATCTAAAACCGCAGTATTGTTAGAGCTAGATATTCAGACAATAGTAACACTTATGACTAAAGCCAATCAGAAAAAAACTCTTAAATACCGCCACCCCTCTGGTCAAGCCCAACACCACCCATTTCCATGCGCAAGGCCGCCCTTTTGCTGTTAGGGTACTCCTAGAACGGACTCATTGCCATCTTTACTCTGCCTGTTTTTAACCTGTCTATGACCACGACAACCACCTTTTCCCTCACCACGAGTGAGATTATCCAACTGGATCTGGCTGCGGTGCAACAAACGATTGAAGCTTGGAAAACCCAAGGTAGTTTGAGTCAGCGATATCAGTCGGTGCGATTTGGGATTGATTATGCCAAAGAACCCTCGGACCCCCGCGAGTTCTCAGAAATTCCGGAGGTTCGCCTCTGGTTTATTCGTTTGGATATTTGTTACCCTTGGTTTCCCTTTTTGCTGGACTGGGAAGCGGGGGAGTTAGCCCGATATGTGGCGATGCTGATTCCCCACCAGTTTAGTCGGGCTGAGGGAGTTCAGTACAATCCCGAGGCGCTGGAAATTTTCGTGATGCAAAAGGTGTTTGTATTGACCCAGTGGATGAGCTCCCACGGGATTGCGGGCCGCAACAAGCTCAAGTTAATGACAAAATCCTTGGGCTATGAACTAGATGACGCATTTTTTGATTTGATCCAGGGCTAAGGGTTGGGGTGTAAGGTCGATTGCCCCACCTATCTCCTAATCCTAATCCTCCTCATCGTCCCAGTCTGCGGCTTGTTCCTGTTCCGTTTTCACAATGGCATCATGTAACCCAGACCAATCGATCTCTGTATGAGTGGCGTGTTGCACCACCTGCCCCTGGACAAGATAAAGCAACTTGGAGCAGAATTCTTGGGCGGTGGGTAAATCATGGCTGACCATGACCACGGTGCAGCTGTCTTGGTCACAATATTGCCGCAAGACGTTGATTAAGTGCGATCGCCGCCCCACATCCAACGCCGCTGTGGGTTCATCCAGTAGTAGGATCGGAGGTTGAATCATCAGGGCACGGGCGATCCCCACCAGTTGTCGCTGGCCCAGGGAAAGCTGAGTTTCAGTTCGGTCTAACCAATCGTGAGGGATGTGTAACCGTTGGGTCCAGTACTGGAGGCGATCGCTAATCTCGCGTTCTGGTAGTTGTCGTAGTTGCAGAGGATAGGTCAGGGTTTGTGCCACGGTCATGCCTAGTAACCGGGGTTCTTGCAACGCGAGGGAAATGGATTGGCGTACCTGAAGGACAGGGTAGTGAGCAAGGGGGCGATCGCCATAGATAATCCGGCCCTCGTGGGGATCAATCAGCCGATTCATCAGCCGCAGGAGCGACGTTTTTCCCGCTCCCGATGGGCCAACGATGGCTAAGCGATCGCCCTTCATAATCCTGAAGTTAATGCCTTTGAGTAGGTAGCGAGACCCCAGGGTTGCCTTCAGGCCCACCTGCTCAAATTGAAGCTGGACCGCAGCCATCGAAGATTCCGCCACCATCTCCACCCTGCTCCTTGCTATGGCTGTTCTACCCGAGACCCGATGCTAGGGTCAAACTCATCCAAATCACCCAACCATCAAACAGCCAAAACAACAGGGAAAATCCCAGCAAAATAAAGTACATCCACGGTTGCGCCAGTGGCTTCACATCCCGCATGGGTAATTGGGTCTTCGCCTGCACATAGCCCACCAGTCGGGCAAACCCGGCCACCCGCATGGGGAGTAAATAAGCGCGATCGTCCCCTGCCAGAAAGTAATAGACAATTCCCCCCTGCCCGGTTGAGCGAGGCTTGAGGGCCGTAATCTCAGACCAATTGAGGCTCCAGCCCCGCCGCCAAACTTTCGGGACCCACTGGGGATAGGTGACTTGAATTTGCTGCTCATCTACCACCACTCGCTCCGTCAGAGCGGCATAGAGAAGAACAGCCCCAATGGCAACAGCGATCGCCAAAATCCACGGGGGCACGGGGGCCTGGGTGGCGATCGCCAAAAACGGCAGGGGCACCAGCAACGCGCCATACAACGTCAGCAAAGTCGTCCGAATCAACGGCGAGAGATTAAACTGGTCAGACGACTGGGGAGCAGAAGATTCAAACATGAGCGATCGCAATCCCAACCAAAACAATGACGACATCGCTGGTCATTGTAACGTTTTATGCAGCCACTAGGGCAAGTATTTCTGAACTACAACCCATCCCGATAAGCCCACGGCAATCAAGCTGAGGCAAAGGATCACATTCACCCCCAAATGAACTTGACGTGCCCACGGGCGCTGAGCACTGATCCGGGTGGCGCTCCAAGCAGAAATCATCCCCAAAGTAACCACCCCCAAGCCCAGGGGCAGATGAACGGAATGGCCCAGGGTGCCAAAATGGCCCAGGGTACCGACAATGCCAATACTCAGCAACACCAGCAACAAGGCGACAAACATACCTCCCAACCCATAGTGGACCGGACGTAGCCATTTGGGGCGGGACTTCCGAGCACGACGGCTGTACAGCACGATGCCCCCTGTGATCCCCAGACAAACATAAGCCGTAATGGCCAGTCCCATCGACCAAGCCGCAATCCGCCACAGCCAAATAAACGATGGTAAATTCATAGCCCCCGCTCCCATAAGACCTTGTACCGTTTGATACTAGCCATTATGGCAAGAGAGTCATGCTGCTCGTCGTTAAGCTTTGTCAATCCATGGCAACCATGTAAAAAGCTGCCAGGAGGTTGCCCCCCAGCAGCTTTAATTCATAACCTTGTTTCTCAACTAGGAGGCCACGGGAGTCGCAGTCATCAACTGACGGACATTGGACCCGTCGTCAGTCTGCTCAGCAGACTCGACCTTATCCTCTTGGGCAGGAGGGGCAGACAGATTACCCTGCTTTAGGGATAGCTCGAATGGCAGTACTTCTTCATCACTCAAGCGTAGGCGCTCACAGGGAATCATATCCGAAAGAATCGCGCTTGCCATCATGCCACAGTGAATTTCCAGCAAAGCACCAGTGGGGGCCTGGAATACGAGCTGTTGTCCTGGAAAGACAACACGCTCAAAGTACCAGTTGGCGATGTTGGTCACACGCACAATTTGGATTTTGCTGGACGCATTCACATAGCAGCAAGCAAATGCATCGGAGATATCAGCGGGAACGGAATCAATGACTTGATACATAGCGTTTGAGGAGGAATATAAAGTTTAATTTTGTTAACTAGATCCTAGGGTAACACTGCATCATGGTAGCAATTGTAAGCTCAATTACCAACGATTCAACTCACTAAATTATCCAGGGATCACAAAAACCTGCTAGAGCGCATCCCATATTGGTTACAGAAGTTTGACACGAAATAGAAAAAATATATAAAACCAGCCAAAAATTTAAAAAACTACACGGGTTCAGAGATGAGTACTCAGATCAGCTCCAATCTCTTGGTATCCCGGCATACAAAGTCATCTGTGAGACGGGTCTGCGACAGGTCCACGAGTTGGGAGACAGCCATTACCATCGCTTATCGTTGAGAACGAGAACTCTAATCATTGGCCTTTTAGGCGCCTTGAAAACAACACCACTGTTTAATGCAAAGACGGGGTGATGAATTGGTGAGTGAGCAAACTGATAGAGGCTAATGGCAGTGGATGCAAAGACTACCATTGATCTCTATTAGTTTTCGGCATCAATAGGCTCACACTGACGGGTTGACAAACTTCTCCCGAAATGCGTTAGGGATTTTTACTGAGGTGTATGAATTTCTAACGGTCAATTCATCTTTGGGACATATCCACTGAATAGAAGGTGCCCACTTTAGTCGATGGTATGTAAGACCGATGGCTGGTTGCCAGTGGCCTCACCATCAGTGATCGTACGTAGCGATCGCCCTAGTATCGCCCTAGTATCGCCCTAGTATCACTCTAGTTCGGCTCTAATCAGATTGACTTTCTCTTTAAAATCAGAAAGAGTACCGACGACTGACCGTGTTTCGTCTCGGTACTCTTGCTGGTTCGCTCCTCACACACTGATAAGTTAGCATGGCTTTCTGGGTTTGTCATCCCCTTCGTAAATTTTTTGTCTTTATTTCGTTGGCCTCTATTTATTTTGTGCCTTGGTTGTGCCTCTTGGGTCTGTTTTACAGTTCATCGGGCAGAGGAACCTCGATGTTGCCAATAAAGGGTAAATGTAAGATCCGCTGGGTGAGACACACCAACCCTAAATAGGTCAGGAGCAAGGGATGAGATGATGACGGCGGATGGGTTGTGGGAGTCTGCCAGTGATGGGTGGTCCATTGTTTTTCAAGAATTTGGAACTGTTGGCTGAGGCGAGAGAGGGGCTGAATCAGCTTTGGGGGTAAACCGACTCCGGCAGCAGCATTCAGGCGTTGCTCTAGTGAGGGGGGAACTGGGGTCAACTTGATGGACTCCACTGCATCAAGTCCATTCACTATTTGGCTGCAATACAAACTCAGAGGGGTTGAGGGAGATTGAGGGAGGGACGTGGGTATCTGGGGATCGGTCCCCAACTTCGAGGGCACGATCTCTGGGCTGAACATGGAGTCCCATGGGAGCGGTGTGGGGGCGGCGATCGCCCATAGCGGTGAGCCAGGTGAGTCCGGAGAGCTAGTGATCCCGGGGATCCGAGTTGTGGCTGACGACTCTGGCGGCTGTGGATGAGCAGGTCGTTCATGGGTTTTCAGGGTGATGCTGCCGTGGCGATGGGCCAAACGCAGAATGGTGCAGCAACGAGCATGGGTCCATAGAAGATGGAAGGGGATGGCAGAGAGGGAGATAGGCGGTTGGGGGGGCGCTGCTAGATCAGACGATAGGAGCCACTGGAGCCAGAGCCCCAGGGCAGGCGGGTCCACGTGGATCTGGAGATGGCCGTTGGGCAATGGCTTTATTTCTGTGTGGTGGAGGAGAGCTAGGGTGATTTGATCGCCAGAGGGCGTGGCTCTCTGGTCCAGCATCCAAGTCTGAAAGGAGTCCTCCGCCTGAGGACAGGCGGTTAGGGTGGTGATGATGGAGCAAAGCTGGTGGGCCACCAGTGTGACGGGTTGCTGCCATTGGTGGGCAAGTTGTAAGGCGATCGCTGATTGGTAGATAAGTGGAATCAGTTGGGGCGATCGCTTGGGACTCACCCTCCGCAGAACCACTGTCGGTGGAGGGTGAGTGGAACCCGAATCGGTGGTCATCAATGCTGCTGTCACTGGTATCGAGTGTAACCATTTAGTAACAGCCCAGTCTAGCGCGTACAACAACAAGGAGGAGAAAGATACCCCAAAACCGTTCGATGTAACCATAGCCCTAGAATTCTCTCTATAGGGTCAAACTCTATGTAGAAGTGTTGTATACGCCTGATTCATCCTCGATCTAACAGAAAATTTGGATGAGTAGGTGGACAAACTTCGGTGTACCGTGATATCACTTAAGTGTAGTGTATCATCTGTGAAGTTATGACCAGGCTTCAACCTGCCCCAGTGAACACTAGTTTGCTAGAAGACGTTGGGTGATTCACCTTGATTACGTTTGCCTACGAGTATTAGCTATTTTTACCATGCATTGTAAAACTGTTCCTCAACTAGGAGCCCTCAACTAAATTATGTATTCAGCATCTTCTTCATTGTCTCAAGAAGTCTCGCGTCCCTTCCTGACGTGGCAGCGCATCAGTGATTGGGCACAAGAACATTATCGCTTCCGCTCCTTTAGCAAAGACGAGCGGGTGCCTGCCCGCCCCGGACTGTTATATCTTGTGGAGCGTGGAGCCATCCGCCTAGTGGGTGATGCCCAAGTGAGTGCTGCTGAGGATGAACCGGCCTCTGGGCTGGCCCAAGTCAATGCTGACGAGGCATTTCTCGGCTTTGTTGGAGCAGGGCAACCGTTTGAGATTGTGGCTCAGTCTCCGTTCTCGCTCCAAAGTTTTGCCCATGTTGATCAAACGGCCATTATTTGGATGTATTGGCATGATTTGGATAATTGGCCTCATTTTCGGCGCGAGGTGCTGGATGCGTTTCGGTATCAGCATCAGCGTAAGTTACTGTGGCTCAGTACTCTGGGGCAACGGCGGACGATTGATCGGTTGTTGGGGTTCCTGACGCTGTTAATTGAAGAGTTTGGGGAAGCCTGTGAGCAAGGGTACTACTTACCGTGGTTGTTAACCCACGCACAAATTGGCAGTGCTATCGGGTCTACGCGGGTGACGGTGACCCGTTTAATGGGTAAGTTACGGTCCCAGGGGTTGATCAGCAGCTATGGGGATAATCTTATTTGTATTCCGGCTGACTCTGTCAACAAGGTGCAAGCGATCGCCCCCACGCAAGCCCAAGCCTGATTCACCCTCGCAGGACCGCAACCGATTGGCCTGATTGAGTCTGGGTTGTTCCTAGCTGAGTTCGCTGCCAGTCAGCGCCGCGTTCTGTCCGTTGATCAATAATGATCAGCCATTCCCGATCCCCTCCTTTGCTGCTGGCTAGCTTGGCCAGATCTGCAAGGCCAGTCTCTAGGGGATCGGATTGGCGATCGCGCCACACCCTCACCACAATTCGCACCGTCCCCGCCCCAGATTTCCAGTCGAGTTGCAACCGATTTTGGGCTAGCTCAATCTTCCGGGACAAACTACCGTGAACTTGGGCAACACGATAAAAAAAGGCAGAGATGGCCAGATAAGGGGCAATCCCTCGGTAGGGCAACGTGTCGAGTAAGGCATCCCCCTGATGTTGCCAGAGGTGGAGCAGGGCTTCAAGCACTCGCTGCACATTAATGGCCCCTTTGAAATCGACCCAACTGGGATCATTAGGATTGATAGAGGCTAGAGCGGTGAGGGCTGGGGTGGAGAGATGATGGAAGGCGATCGCCTGGTAGGTCGGGTTGGCAAACTCCAAGCCACCATAGCGATCCAGGCAACACAGTCCCGTATCTGAAATGTGAGCCAGATCCTCAGGAGTGGCACGGGTGGGAGGGTAGCCCTGAAACAAGGGTTCCACAATCTCTTGGACCCTCTTTTCCCACAGCCGGGGGAAAAAGTGATCAAGATGGGTCGTTTGTTTGTGGATGAGTTTTTCCGTAGCTGCATCGACCAAAACCGATTCAATCGGCTCATCAGTATCGGTAATGATCTGATTGGCTAAAACGTTGACTAACCAGGGCTGACCTTGAGTAACTTCAAAGGCCCGATCCACTGCCTCTAGGGTGAATAACTGGCCCGTGGCGTTGGTATGTTTTTGATACACATTGGCCACATCTTCCACCGTAAATGCCTTGAGTGCGAATGAGGCTGCTTTCATCCCGTGAAATAGACGACCAGGAGTCATCCATTCCTGCCGACTGGTGCGTCGGCCCCACGGTAGGGACAACTGATTCACCTCTCGTAACCCGATCAAACCAATGGATTGGGGAAATCGGTGGGGGCGCTGGGCAAAGCCGCCAGCAATTTGGCGTAAGAGAGAAAGGAGGGACCGCTCATCCAAGGTATCCACATCGTCAATGAAGATCACGAGAGGGCGGGGACAGGCTTCAGCCCAAGCGGTCAAAGCGGCCCGAATTCGCTGGCCCGGTACCTGATACTCCCATTGAGGTGGACGCAGGGATTCGGGCAAAAGACGGGCAGATTGCTGTAATTCGTACAAAAAGGCATCTTCGGCGATCGCCTCCTCATAAGCCGCCACACTCGCCGCCGCCGCTGACACCAACACCGCCGCATATTTACCCCGTGTCGTCAAATCCCGTGCCAAGATCGACAAGGCCGTGGTTTTTCCGGTTTGGCGGGGACCATGCAACCAAAAATAGCCCGATTGGTCAACCACCGGGGCCACCTGGGGCAACCGCTCTTTGGGATCGAGAACATAATGCAAATCCCGCTGGCACGGCCCCACCGTATTAAACCGACGCGCCATCGTTTCCCCCTTCCCTTGACTATTGCTTTCAACGTGATCTATCCAGGGTAATCTACCAGGAAAATTGACTGGTCTATAATAGGCAGACGTGCGTAGTTGCCCCTTGCCGTTCACAATCCCATATCCAGCGGTGCCATGACCTTTTTTAAATTTGAAGATGATTTCGTTCAATCCCTGCGCTGCATCCCCATGCGGGTGCGATTCAAGCTCGATACTTGCGGAGTCAAACTCAAACTGGCCCACTGGAACGGGTTTTCCCTCGATGAACGGGAAACCTTAGTCACCCTGCCCTGTGACACTGAGCCGGAAACCCAAGCCTACAAACACCACCTCCAAGCCCTGGTCACCCACTATACTGGGAGTCCGGCTAAAGAACTGGCCATCGATCCCCAAGCCCCGTGGCTGAACCCAGCCCAAATTCCTGACACGGTTCAAGAAAAAGCGATCGCTTGCCATATCAGCCTCACGGTCGAGCAATGGGCTAGTCTTACCCCTCTACAACGGTTTGCCTTAATTAAGCTGAGTCGGCCCAGCCATGAGAACCATAATTTTTTGCCAGCGATCGCCGAATTCGGCCTCACCTAAATTGATTCCTTACACGCCCACTCACCCACTACTCACCCACTACTCACTCACCCACTCACCCACCCACTCACCCACTCACCCACTACTCACCCCGCTTCAACACCACCGGGATCACCGATAACAGCGCCAGCCCCCCCAATGCCAAAATCAGTGGCATCAAACCGTGACCACTCCACGCCTCATGCCCCGCCACCCCTAGCCAGGTGTAGGCCAAGGTTCCAGGGATAATTCCAACTGAGGTGCCGACCACATAGGTTCTGAGGGGCACGCGGGTGAGGCCGAACAAAAAGTTAACGACAGAGAAAGGCGAGATTGGGGCAAAGCGGATGGCCAAAACGCAATTCAGCTCACTTTGATGGAGCAGTTTATCGAGGGTCTGAAAAATTTTGTGATGGCTCCAGCGTCGTTCGACCCAATGGCGGAGACAGTACCGGGCCAGACAGAAAGCGGCGATCGCCCCCAAGGTTGCTCCTACTACCGACCAGATCGTGCCCCACACCAGCCCGAATACCACCCCGCCAATCACCACCAAAAAAGTGCCAGGAACCCCTATCACCGCTGCCATCGTGTGAGCAATGAGAAACAAGATCACACCCCATGTGGGATGGTAGTCAAACATTTGTACCCATATCCCCCGATCGAGTAGCGATCGCCACCAAGTTGAGGGAACAGTGTGACGAATAAGGACGGCCAGACAGGAGGCGATCGCCATTCCCAAAATTATGAGTCTATGGCGGGTGAACCAAGGATGTAGTGGCATCATCAGGGCAAATAGAACAGCACATTTCCCCTAATTATTCCCAGGGGCAGGATATCTTACCTGAGCATGACCTGAGAAAACCATGATTTTACACCATGTCTTGGGAATGCCCATGCTTCCAACACATATTACATTGATGTAAATCTATAGAAAACCTATACTTTTTCCACCCATTGTGGGAATGATTACGATAAGATTGGTAAGGCTTCATTACAGATAGTGAAGCACTATCTGAGCATGAAACCTATGTGTTCGGGTGAAGTCCGCTTAAAGTTCGCGTGAACTCTGTTATCTCATTGGCATAGTTCAGCAATATGCAATCAACCGACACGCTAACAAGTACCAGTCAGTATTGACCACATTAAATTTAGACCCTAACTTATCCTATGACACTGCCTATCCGCAATGTTGCGATCATCGCTCACGTTGACCACGGTAAAACCACCCTTGTAGATGCACTGCTCAAACAGTCAGGCACGTTCCGTGAAGGCGAGGACATTCCGGATTGTGTCATGGACTCTAACACCCTGGAGCGGGAGCGGGGCATCACGATTCTCTCGAAGAACACCGCAGTTCGCTACAACGAAACCTTAATTAATATCGTAGATACCCCTGGCCACGCTGACTTTGGCGGTGAAGTGGAACGGGTTCTCGGTATGGTGGATGGCTGTATTCTGATTGTGGATGCGAACGAAGGCCCCATGCCTCAGACCCGCTTCGTGTTGAAAAAGGCTCTAGAAAAAGGCTTGCGTCCCATCGTCGTTGTCAACAAAATTGACCGTCCCCGTGCTGATCCGATGACCGCTGTGGATAAGGTCTTGGATCTCTTTATCGATCTGGGTGCAGACGACGATCAGTGTGAATTTCCCTATCTCTTTGCCTCTGGTCTCTCCGGTTTCGCCAAGGAAGAGCTAGAGGACGAGAACGTGGATATGCAGCCCCTCTTTAATTCCATTCTGGAGCACGTTCCCCCGCCAGTCGGCGATCCTGAGCAGCCCCTCCAGTTGCAAGTGACAACTCTGGATTACTCCGAATATCTGGGTCGAATTGTGATTGGTCGCATTCACAATGGCCGCATTGAAGCGGGACAGCAGGCGGCCTTGGTGCGAGAAGATGGTTCTATCATCAAATCTAAAGTGTCCAAGTTGCTGGGATTTGAGGGCTTGAGCCGAGTGGAACTAAAAGAATCCAGTGCTGGGAATTTGGTGGCGGTGGCCGGATTTGCGGATGCCAACATTGGCGAAACCATTACTTGCCCCAACGAGCCAATGGCGTTACCGCTGATTAAGGTGGATGAACCCACGTTGCAGATGACCTTCTGTGTCAACGATTCGCCGTTCGCGGGTCGGGAAGGGACATATGTGACTTCACGGCAGGTGCGCGATCGCCTCATGCGGGAACTTGAAACCAACGTGGCCCTGCGGGTCGAAGACACTGATTCCCCTGACAAGCTGGCCGTATCCGGTCGGGGTGAATTGCACTTGG
>JBFRWC010000133.1:0-10902 GCA_051439365.1 Leptolyngbyaceae cyanobacterium | reverse complement strand
GTTCATAGCTTTGGCGGCGGCACTGGCAATTCTAAATTTGAGATAGGAGTACATCGGGTCAATGCATCATGGTCCGAAGACCTAAACAACCAAGCTCAGCCTTTATTTGACTCTACTGTTGTGGCAACAGCAACAGTTCAACAAGGGGTCCATCAGTCAGGAGATATTATTGAGTGGGATATCACTTCATTAGTAAAAGAATGGCAGCGAAATCCGTCAAATAATTTTGGCCTGGTACTTGTGGATAAAAGTTCAGAAGATCATGTCTTTAAGGAACTCAGATTTGGCACACGGGAGGGAGAACTTTATCCCAATGCTTTTCCGGACGAAGTGGCAGCTCCCAAGCTATCAATTAAACGATTTGAAACCAAAGGTGGACGGGATACGCTCTTTGGTGAGGATGGCAATGATACATTGGATGGGGATAGGGGTAATGATGCTATTACCGGAGGATTAGGTGCAGATAAACTTACAGGTGGCTTAGGTGAAGATACTTTTGTCTTTAATCGGCCCGAAGAGGATGGCGATCACATCACCGATTTCAGGGGTGACCGTGGAGACATTATCCAGATCAATGCCACAGGATTTGGCATTAGTACAGGAGACTTTAGTCAGTTCTCGTTTAGCGATAACAGTCTCTTCTTTGGCAATACCAACCTGGTCAGCCTGGATGCAACTGCTGCCGCTAACTTCTCGATACAGCAGGATGTCGCTATTGTCTAGAGCCTGGTTGTGTATGGACTGAAGTGTGAATGAACGAGGCGATCGCCTCTCCTCAAGAAAAGCGATCGCTTTCCCACCATGGAGCAAGCAAGCTTTATCGAAAAAAGTTTAGATCAAGTGCGAAAAGTCACCAAGGCGATCGCTATTAATAATAGCCCCACAGAGTCTCTATTAGAGTCCTACTGAGTCCCTTTAGAGACTCTGAACCCATCTTTCATCAAAGATATTGCATGTTGAGTCGTCATCACAACCAGTTACCCAGCAACACAAACGGTGCCCAGTACAGGGGTCGTTTATAGGGTGTATTGTTCAACAAATGCAGTTGGGCTTGCTGGAGGGCGATCGCCTTATTCTCGGTATGTTCTTCAAATAGTTGGCGATAAAATTCGCTCATCAGTTCAGCAGTGGCCGTGTCAGGGACTTTCCAAAGCGTTGCCAGGGTGCTACGGGCTCCAGCCCGTACAGCTAATCCAGCTAACCCCAGTGCAGCGCGTTGATCGCCTTGAGCCGTCTCACAAGCACTAAGCACGAGTAGTTCAATTGGGTTGCTATCGGCTAAATTCTTGGGTTGCAATAGTGCTTGCAAATCGATCACCCCTAGTTTTTGGTCATAGAGCAAAATGAACGTGTTGGCTTCCTCAGAACTAAAGTTGGCGTGGGTGGCAAAATGGACGATCGTGCTGGGAGAGTAGTCCAAGGCTGAGGCGATCGCCGATTCCACAAAGTTTTCATCCAATAGTTGCGTTTGAACTGGGAGAGTGGCCGCTATCTCTCTCAATTCTGTCTCTACTTCTGGGAGCGCGGAAAACCCGTCACGAGCTTCCGTTAAACCGCCAGTCAGAACAGTCAGGGGAATATTCTGCAATGGGCGAGGCGAGAGTAGCTGCAAACCGGGGGCAAGGGCGATCGCAAAATCCTCGATCAAATAGTGATCACCAGTATGGAGGGTGCTCATGGGCACTGCTTGCAATGGGCCATCCAGAACAAATACAAGAGTGCGAGTTTGATGGGCAATAAGCTGATCATAAAGGGGTTGAACAATCCACTGATAGACTTGCTGAGTCGAGTCAGGAGCATTGTAAGCACGGGGACTTTTCACCTCTTGCTGCATTTGTTGGAGCATTTGCTGCACTTGATCACGGGAAATATTGACTGAAGAACGGAACAGGGCCGCTTCACCAGGGAGTTTCACAATGGTCTCAATGCGATCGCCTAAAATAATGGGGTAGAGAATCGCGGCGGTAGGATCTTGAACATCTGCAATCCGATCCAGCAGTTCTGGCTGTGCCGTGGAGCATGCGTCTTGGAAAAAGTTGTCCAACTCTGCTAACTGTAATGACTCCATGACCCGCCTAGCTCGGACTAAATCAACCTGAGTAGGGTTCTGTAGCAAAACATCGGCGTACTGACGGTAGAATGGCTCGATGGTTTGTCGAAACGAAAATTGTGTATCGCTATCCAACGCCGCTAAATCTTGCCGAAGCGATTGCAAGAACCAAAAGGCATTTTGGTAAGCCTGAAGGACCTGGGGGCGTTTGGCCTCTTGATCGGGTTTGATGCCTGTCTCACTGAGCGAGATGTCCTGATGCTGGAGTTCTCGTTGCAATAGTCGCCCCATTTGCCAGTACCATTGGTAGGCAACTTCACTGGCCTGAATGTTCTGTATCCGCTCAATTGCTTCCTGCGTAAAGCGTTTAGCTCGCTGAAGATCATCCCCTTGCTCATATAAGTAGCCGATAGTTCCCAAAGCATAAGACTCAGCAATGGGATCGTCCAGGCCAGTGGCGATCGCTGCTGCTGTGGTCAACCAAGCTTTTATCTGAGATTCTGCAACGATGGCAACCTCAGATTGCTGGTTCAAACAAATCAACCCATTAGCCATATTCACATAAGCATTGCTGGCAAAACGGCTGGGGGGCAACTGGTGTAATTGAGCCTCCAGCTTGTTGATTACATCAATTGTCGGATGCTGGCCCATTGTAATCTGAAGCGTGAGTTGATTGAGCTGAATGCGGCTACGATCCATTGGGTTGCGCACGAGTTCGAGGCCATGGCTGTAAGCCTCTAAAGCATTTTGATAATTCTCAAGCGCATGACTATCAGTTGCCCGAAGACAGCCACGACTGATGCCATAGCTGAACGGTTGTTCCATTGAGAGCCTCTGGTTACCACGAGTCCGCTCAATATTGCCTAGGCCAAGCCAAGCAGTCGCCATATCTGATGCCGACTGTTGTATTTGCGCCACTGCTAGACTTTGTTCAAGTGCTTCCTGCGCCGGCTCTAATTCCCCTACCAGATGTAATCCATTCCCCAAACTGCGCCATCCTACCATTTGAATCTTTGGGTCAGGATGATTGGCCAGCGCTGTTTGAATCTCATCGAGTTGGGTTTGGGCCAAACGATACCGTCCAAGCGATCGCAATGCCTGCACTTGGTTAATGGCAGTACCCAGCATCCCAGTATCATCATCAAGGTTTTGATAAATAGCGTAAGCCAGTTCCCACTGTTCAACGGCCTCAGCCGCTTGTCCTTGGCTCAATAAAAACTGGCCGTTTGTGGTTAGAACTTGAGCATATACTTGCTGCTGAGGTTTGGACTGCTCTAGAGCCGTCAGCAAATTTTGGCTATGGGTCAGGTGAGCGATCGCCTCAGCCATATTACCCAAACGATACTCGGTCAGGGCCAAGTAATTGAGTGCTAATGCTTGGTTGATCACTTGACTTTGCTGATGATAGATTTGTATGGCCCGACGTAGCACTTGTGCTGCATCTGCAAATTGCCCATTCCTATACAAGTCCCGTCCTTGCTCTAAGCTAAGTTCTGGTCTGACGACCTGGGCGACATTCGGTACAGGTTGTGTCCACCCCAACTGCTGCACTGAGCGAGGAACCAGGGCAAGTCCGACCCCCAATAAGAAGCTTAAAACTAAAATACTGAGTCGGCGGATCATCGCGTTTGGTCTCCAGGACTAACAATCGTGGACTGACACTGTTGTAAAAGCGTTTCGGAGGGTAGGGTAACATTTGTCCCTAGACGATCGGAAGGATAGTTGGGAAAATGAGAAACCAGGACAATGTCACCCTCTATTCGCTGCCATCCCTGGGCTTCTGCTATAGGAGCTGAAATGTTACCTTGGCCAATACTTTGAGAAGAGTAGTGCTGCGCCATTGTCTCATCATCACTTAACGTTTGTGTGGAGAGGCTATTCTCACCCAAGTTGAGTTCTGAAATCGCAGAATCTCTTGACGGTTCACTCTCCGGTACAGTGAATAGTCGCCAGTCTTCCCACACATCCTCACTCAAAAACGGTTCATTAGGCGCAGATGGTACGCCGCCTTGTCCCGTAGCGACAAACGAACTTCCTTGTAGGGTAGTGCAAAGTTGTTGTTCCACTAACTGGGCTACATCTATAAGGGTACTGGGCAATTCCAGCGCCCCATTGAGTGGATTAACTTCTAGACTCTCAATAGAGATGGTTCCATCGGTGCCAAAATCTGAACTTGCACTGATATCACTAAAAGGAGTAAGGCGATCGCGTTCTTCGAGACCAAAAATGTCGAGGGCCGTGATATTGATATTTCCCCCTCGCCCCTCATTGGCCCTGGCGATAATGTCATTATTATCACCCGCTGTTGCAATCACAAAGCCATTAGCAGCATCTATAAAAACCTGCCCTCCATTGGCATCTACTCCAGCTTGCGCAGATATGAGGCTTGCCTCGGTCATAAACAGTAAGTCAAGACCTTGCATCCGAATCTCAGCACCGCTAGTGTTTTCTCCTGTTGCTGTGCTAATAGTACTGTCTTCTAATGAAACTCGATTGGCTTGAAGATTAATATTTCCTGCTTGACCATTGTTACTTTGAGCAGAAATTTCTCCATTCCTCATCAATAAGTCATCAATACCTTGTAGTTGGATACTGCCAGCATCCCCAGCATTTGCAGATGTTAAAATAGCAGCCCCATCTTCAATGATTAATTGTGGAGTAGTAACATGAATCCTGCCAGCGTTACCATCGTCAGTAGTTGCTTCGGCTAAAATTCCACCTTGACGATTATCTTGCTCAAGGTCACCTCGGAGTTGAATCAATCTCTCAGCTTCTATAACAAGGTTTCCAGCAGTTTGAGTATCATTTTCTGAAGAAGTTGAAATCAGACTGTTACCGACTGTCAGGTAATTAGTAGTAATAGCAATAGAGCCTGTAGGACCACCATTATCAACGCTTGCTGCTCCAATTCTAGCATTATTGGTCAATGTGATGGAAGGGACATCAATAACAATATTTCCAGCCGACCCAGCCATAAGACTAGTGTCTATATCTGCATCTTGTTGGAGAAGGAGGCTGTCTGCCGAAATTACAGCACCATTAGACAGAAAAAGGCCATCACCTGATTCAGATATATCAATTCTTAAATTACCTGAACTTCCAGTACTTAGCGTTGAGGTTGCAATGATAGCTTTTCCGTCCAGAGAAATGCGCTCACTAACATTGATAGAAAGTTGGCGATCGCTTTCTATCTGACGTTGCTCCTCTAAATTACCCACTACTCCAGAGATAATTGTAGCACCGTCTGACATATTAAGTTGCCTAGCTTGTAAATCTAAATTACCTGGTAAACCTGTTCCCCTTGCTGTTAGGTTAATTCCTGTCCTCACCTGCTGGAATAGTTGAGCCCGTTCCGACGAATTAGGAGTCACAAGGAATCCTGGCTGATTTCCCCGGATGAGTACAGTATCACGGTTGTTAATGAATACATCTCCGGCATCCCCACTCGAACCTCTTAAGGATGCGCTTAAGATTCCTGTTGATTGCTCAGGCCCAGGCTCTTCGGGGCCTCCCGTTTTAGATTGATTATTTCTTATAAAGAGTTGGGAAGAAGTCACAACTAGTTGTCCAGCATCGGCCTCTGCTAATGCTGTTGAGGCCAATCCCGTCGACTCTGAAAAAGCATCAAACTGTTGAGTGAGTAAAGTTGATGGAAAGCTACTGAGTTCCGTAATGCTAGTACCATCTTCATTAGTAATCCGTATCCGATCTATAGCAAAAACTGTCAGATCTCCAGCAGGATATTGCCCAAATAAAGCTATATTAATTACTTTGGAGAAAGAGTTAATAAGGATTGAGTCTCCTGCTAGAAAGATGTCACCGGGAGAGCGATAAGGTGCGTGCGCTTCGAGAGGTATATTACCATCTTCTCCTGTATCAATATTCACTAGAACAATAATAGTATCGTCTAGATTCAAATTACCATGCCGAGCGATGACGTTTATATCTCCACTCTGTAGCCCTACTGCTTCAATCGTAGAACCTGCTTTAAATACAACTGCCTGATTGGCAACTAACTCAATGTCCCCAGCCCTAGGGAGTATATCCATATTCACTGTAGAAAATAACTCACGGACTGCATCTAGGTTTGGGTTTGTCCCTAGTAGTAAACTTAACGCATCGCGAGGCAATAAGGACGCATTAATCGTGCCGCTAATTATTATACTACCTCGGGATTCTATGGTGATCGAAATAGCATCGAGAAAGCCACTAGTATCGATAGAATTGATTAGAATATTGCCTGGTAAAATAGGGTTGGAGCGATATCGGTTACTTAAATAAACTTGTCCACCTGCATTCGTAATATTAACTGAATTAGTTGTACCTATTCGGGCAAGGTTAAGACTTGCATTGGTAATGTGATTGGGGTTGCTATCGTTACCAAAGCTCACCAACGCCGTACTCATGTTAGTATTGGCAACTTCCAATCCTGGAAAATCGCTCCAGTCAATACCCGATCGCCCATCAAATACAGGTTGAGAACCTGCTTGAATGGTCACTTGTTGGGTACCTCCCATACCATCACTGATATCACGGATAATCTGATTCTCCCCTGTACTATCAATACTAATGTCTGTAACATCTTCTGCAACAGTAATTCTTCCACCTGCCAAAATGTAGAGTGATGGACCTTGATAATTACGATTCAAACGGACATCGCCACGGGCCAAGATAACGTGCTCATGGGGAATTAAAAAATCTACAACCGTACCCTCTGCTGCTTCGGTGACAAAATAGCCACCTGTAGTAAATGTGGTGCTATTGCCCAACTGTCGAACAGGCGCACGAAAGGTCATATCCCGACCGGTGAGGAGTTCGCTGTGGGTGAGGGCGATCGCCCTTCCACCCTGCACCTGCAGTTCTTCCCCGGCTAATAAACGTGCGTTTGTAATTTGGACTTGATTGGCCGCTGATATGGTGAGTTCTTTATCAGATTGGAGTTGGCTGCCATCAGTGATGACAACATTATCACTGACAGCATTTAGGTTGAGATGACCAAACTCAGCAGTCAGTGAGCCAGCATTAGAAATACTACCTGCCGCTAGTGTTAGATTTCGCCCACTACTCAGGCTGGCAGTATTGGCGATCTCTCCAGGATTTCTGCCATATTGCAAGCCTGGAGTAACATTCAGCGTCAGTAAGGATGGTAATTCAGGATTAACAGAGCTGAACTGACTACCATCCTCAAACACAAACGTATCAGCAGTGGTTGCTAAGAATGAACCTCTAATATCCAGTTGAGCATTGTTCCCAAAAATGATACCGTTGGGATTCATGAGAAATAAATCGGCATTTCCATCTACCCCTAGGGTTCCCAGAATATCTGAGACATCATTTCCAGTAACACGGCTAAAAATAGATTGGATGCCGCTTGGATTAGCAAAATAAACTCTTTGGTCAGCACTAATATTAAAGGCTTCGAAGCTATGAAATAGCGAAGTAGATCGCGTAATACCTCCATCGATGCGATCGCTCCTTTCTCCTCGAATTTCAACATTGCGAGTTAGTCTCGATCGCCCTTCTCCTAGGGAAGCATCGGGCATAATTTGGGCGATCGCACTATCAACCAGCCATGAAACACAACATGCTGAGACGAAAATGATAAAAAGGCTAGTGTTTAGACAGTTCTTCTGAATCATCAGTGGCAGGAGTCATTGCTAGAAATTTTGACTGATTAAAAGACGTAAGCTTAGCTCAACTTTATCCATTTTAAGAAACAAGCATCGTCTAGAAGAATGGGAGGAGAACTAATTTTTCACACTCCCCCCTCAAATCGTATGCCCAATATACCAAACCTCATCGCCCCGTTGTTTGCCAAAGGTGATGACCAGATACAACCGCTTCAGGGTGATCTCATCGATCTCGAACATCAGGCATTGGAGCAATGATAAAATGTCGGGCATTGAATATTGAATTAATGGGAGCGATCGCCCTTAATCAACCCAACCCTTCCACCCCACAACCTGCGTTATGACCTCTGGCTTAAAACTGGCGATCGCCTACTGTGATGGTTTCTCTGCTCTGCTTTTGAGCTTTGACATTATCATTGCCAATGGCAGGGCAACGGTCGCCTGTCGTTGGTTTGATCCGAGGCGATCGCCCAATGCCACTGTCCCCGCTGCCGAGTTTTCCTTTGCCGTAGACATGAAAAAATGGCAGGACATTGAGCAAAAATTACGGCTTTTACAAGAGAATTATGCCATTACCCTGACTGACGCTCACACGGTAACAGTATTTGTGGAGCGCGAGGATGGCGTGACCTATCGACGCAGGTTTTACGGTTTGGGGTCCAACCTATACCGCGACTATCCCCGACTCAAAGGCCAAGTGATTGAAATTAGTCAAATCGTAGATTTTTGCTATGACCGCTGCCGCAAATTGGCGATCGCCTCTCGCCCTCCCCAACCGACAAAACGCTCCCGGCGACGATCATCCCGATGAATGTCTCTCCTTTAGGTTAAGGGAAGCCTATGACGGGCGATCGCGCTCAGTAAATACTCGGTATTTGGCGACCATCCTTAATTAAATGTAAAATTCAGCACTATCCGTTCTAAAATGTGTGGCAAGAGTGGCAAGCAACTGTAGTTGCCGTCAGAAAATTACCGTTAGAAAGTTGCCGTAAAAAAACGCAATTAGGAAGGAGACCATGACCAAATTTCCCATCGACCTCGGCGCATACAAGCGCATTACCCTTGATCCGAAAACTCCCACGCTCACGGATGCACAGCGGGCCGACCTCAAAGCCAACATCCAACTCTGCCGCGATGCCTTGGTCTTCTTCACCGCCACCGGAGCCGCACGGGGCGTGGGCGGTCACACAGGCGGTCCTTACGATACCCTGCCCGAAGTGATGATTTTGGATGCGCTCTTCCGGGGCAACCCAGATGGCTTCGTCCCCACCTACTTTGATGAAGCCGGACACCGAGTCGGTACCCAGTACCTCATGTCCGTTCTCGAAGGAGCCATGCCAGCGGAAAACCTGGTTAACTACCGCGCTGCCAACTCCAAACTCCCTGGCCACCCCGAATTGGGCTTGACCCCTGGGGTGAAATTTAGCTCTGGTCGCCTCGGCCATATGTGGCCCTATGTGAACGGTGTCGCCTTGGCTAACCCTGGAAAAACCGTTTTCTGCCTTGGTTCCGATGGTTCCCAACAAGAAGGGAACGATGCAGAAGCCGCCCGTCTCGCGGTTGCCCAATACATCAACGTCAAGCTCCTGATTGACGACAATGACGTAACGATCGCCGGAAACCCCTCTAAGTATCTCCCTGGCTACAGCGTCAAGAAAACTCTTGAAGGTCACGGCTTGACCGTCAGCGAGTGCGATGGTGAAGACATTGATGCCCTCTATGCGGCCATCTGCAACGCCATCAATACCAATGGCCCCGTTGCCGTGATCATCAAGCGGCCCATGTGCCCCGGCATCGAAGGGCTGGAAGGCTCCAACCATGGCCATGATGTGATCTCCGTATCCTTGGCTTTGAGCTACTTGGAATCCCGTGGCCACACCGCTGCTGTCGAATTCCTCAACAAAATTGAGAAGCCCAAGAACGAGTACGAATTCATCGGTTCCTCCAAGACTCTCGGCTCTAACCGCAATGTCTTCGGCCAAGCAGTGGTTGAAGTCCTTGGCAAGATGAGCGACGAAGAGCGTAAGAGCAAAGTCCTCGTAGTGGATAGTGACTTGGAAGGCTCCTGTGGTCTCCAGCACATCCGCAAGGCTCATCCCGAGGTGTTCATTAGTGGCGGCATCCAGGAGCGGGGCAACTTGTCCGCCGCTGCTGGTTTCGGCATGGAGGAAGGCAAACAGGGCATCTTCGCTACCTTCAGTGCCTTCTTAGAAATGTGTATTTCCGAAATCACAATGGCCCGGTTGAACAAGTCCAACTTGCTCTGCCACTTTTCCCATGCCGGGATTGACGACATGGCGGACAACACCTGCCACTTCGGCATCAATAATATGTTTGCCGACAACGGCTTGGATGATGGCTATCCTACCAGCCTCTACTTCCCCGCCGATGCCAACCAAATGACTGCTTGCGTCAATGCTGTCTTCAACGAACCGGGCTTGCGCTTCATCTTCTCCACCCGATCCAAAGTCCCCATGATTTTGGACGAGAGCGGCAACGAGATGTTCGGTGGTGACTATACTTTCACTCCGGGCAAAGATGACGTTATCCGGGAAGGCGATGCCGGATATATCGTCGCCTTTGGTGATGCCGTTTACCGGGCACTGGATGCAGTGGAGCGCCTGAAGCAAGAAGGTATCAATGTTGGCTTGATCAACAAGGGTACGTTGAACAGGGTGGACGAAGAAGTCATGGCCAAGATTGGCGCGTCTCCCTTGGTGATCACCGTTGAACCGTTCAACAAACGCACCGGACTGGGGAGCCGCTTTGGTACCTGGCTGTTAGAGCGCGGATTGACCCCCAAGTTTGCGACACTGGCCACTCACGAAGAAGGTTGCGGTGGTCTTTGGGAACAGTATCCTCACCAAGGCATTGACCCCGTTGGCATCATGAAGAAAGTGAAGGAAATGGTTTAACCTGGGTTTTCTGGATTCCCCTTACTAGAGCTACGGTGTACACACATCTCATTTTGAAGTCCAAAATTCGGCTTTACCCCCCTTAATCCCCCCTTGCCAAGGGGGGAAACTCCGGTCCTCCCCCTTGGCAAGGGGGAGTTAGAGGGGGTGCTCCAATGGTTAGCTTATTTCAGCCAAGCAGCACTAGGGCAAGGGCAGGGTGGAAATGAGGCAATAGGTTTAAGCCAAGTCAAAGCGATCGGCGTTCATCATCGTTATCCGTAGGCCACAAAGACCCGCACAAAGGTATGTCTCAACAGCCACTAAG